>JALOSP010000150.1 GCA_025458365.1 Hyphomonadaceae bacterium | reverse complement strand
GTCTGGCATTTCCCGGCCTGGGCGGGGCTGAGGAACGCGAACTGCTGGACGAGATGTGGGACAATCTGGGGCGGCTGGCTGGTGAACTGCCGCATCTCGGTAACATGGCCTTGTTTGAAGAAGGCAGCAGGGCCGATGTGACAGGCTTGGACATCCTCGACCGCTACCGCGAACCCGGTGTCGGGGCGGTGTTTGCCAGTGGCCACTTTGCCAATTGGGAGGTCATGCCAGCCGCCATCGTGCGGCGCGGGATCGATTGCGAGATCACCTACCGGCCCGCCAACAATCCTTTCATCGACAAGACCATCGTGGATGCCCGTGCCGACTATGGCGTGAGCCTGTTTGCCCCCAAGGGACCGGGCGGCGGGGTCCGGTTGATGAAAATCCTCAAGCGCGGCGGGTCGGTCGCCCTGATGAATGATCAGAAATACAACACCGGCGTGGCCACCACATTCTTTGGCCACCCGTGCATGACCAATGATGTGGCCGTCCGGCTGGCCCACCGGTTCAAGGTGCCGATCCAGACCATGAGCCTGAAGCGCACAGGTGGGGCCCGCTTCCAGATCGCCGTTCATCAACCGATCCTGGTCGATGGGGCCGCGCCAGTCGAAGACATCGTGGTGGCCGATGTGCAGCGGATCAACGATTTCATCGAGGCCCGTGTACGCGAGGCTCCCGGCCAGTATTTCTGGGTCCACCAACGGTGGAACAAGCAGGTCTGGCGTGATGCGGGCGTGATGGATTGAGGCCTTGCAGGCTCAAATAGATGTGAATGGTTTGACCGGGCCTGCGTGTGACGGCTTTCCAAATCCCGACTCGTGGTTAATCTCTTGTCAGGGAATTGGCGCGCTATATGTGGTGTCCAAGTCACTCTCCACCACAGCATCTGGGGCTAATCATGGCATACGGCGATACAGCGATCATACCCGGCCTCACCACGCCGTCGCACAGCTACAAGCCGTTCCGCTATCCCTGGGCTTATGATTTCTGGAAGAAGCAGCAACAGGTCCACTGGCTGCCCGAAGAGGTGCCGCTCGGTGAAGACTGCAAGGATTGGGCGACCCGGCTGAATGACAGCGAGCGCAATCTGCTGACCCAGATCTTCCGCTTCTTCACCCAGTCCGATGTCGAGGTGAATGACAATTACATGGAGCGCTACGCGCGCGTCTTCAAACCGACCGAGGTGAAGATGATGTTGAGCGCTTTCTCCAACATGGAGACCATCCATATTGCAGCCTATGCGCTGCTGCTGGAAACCATCGGCATGCCGGACAGCGAGTTTTCGGCCTTCATGGAATATGAGGCGATGAAGGCCAAGCATGACTACATGCAGGACTTCGGGGTCGATACCGAAGAGGATGTGCTGCGGACGCTCGCCATGTTCGGCGGCTTCACCGAGGGGCTGCAGCTGTTTGCATCCTTTGCCATGCTGATGAACTTCCCGCGCTTCAACAAGATGAAAGGCATGGGCCAGATCGTGTC
Organism: Hyphomonadaceae bacterium; assembly: GCA_025458365.1. GTDB lineage: Bacteria > Pseudomonadota > Alphaproteobacteria > Caulobacterales > Aquidulcibacteraceae > JALOSP01. Next base: position 3,401 of record JALOSP010000150.1, on the reverse strand, counting down.
CTGGTCGGTACGCGATGAGAGCCTGCATTGCGAAGGCATGGTGCAGCTGTTCCACGAATACTCCCGCGAGACCGGCAAGCTGACCCCGTCGGTCAAGGACGATATCGTCGAATGCTGTCGCACTGTCGTGGGGCTTGAAGACAAGTTCATCGACCTCGCGTTCGAGATGGGTCCTGTGCAAGGCATGGAGCCAAAGGATATCAAGGCCTACATCCGCTACATTGCCGACTGGCGGCTTGAGCAGCTCAAACTGCCGAAGCTCTACGGCATCACCGAGCATCCGCTGCCGTGGCTGTCGCCATTGTTGAACGGGGTCGAGCATGCCAATTTCTTCGAGGCCCGTGCCACGGAGTATTCAAAAGGCGCGACCAAGGGGGACTGGCACGGAGAAGACGGCGTCTGGGGCAATTTTGATGCGCTGATGAAGCGCCGGGCCGAACTCCAGGCGGTCTGAACCACCGTTCCGCTAGATCAAATTCAAAAATTGAGTGCGCAACTTTGTTTCCATGCAAACGTAACGCGCACTCGGCTCTGTGGTTGCGTGGAAACCCGGTCGGGCGGTAACCGACTGGAAATGCATCGATGCTAGTCCAGAAATCCAAACTGGGGGGCAGCCATGCAGCACGCGACAATCAGCTTTGATGGGAATCAGTGGGGTTCACTGGCCTTTACGCCTTCGGTGATCCTGGCATTTCTCGATCCAGCGCTTGCGAGCGGCGGCATCGCCTGGTCACAGCTGCGCCGCCAGTGGCCGGATGCAGTCGTTGTCGGGTGTAGTACCGGCGGCGAGATTGCGGGGCATGAGGCTCATATCGGCAAGGGGTTTGCGGCCGCACTGTCGTTTAGCTCGGTCGAGCCGCGGGTGGTGTCAGGCACGGTTAGCGGTCCGGCTGAATCGCGCGAAACCGCTCGCGAACTGGCCAGGGGCTTGGCTGGCCCGGACCTCTGTGGGGTTTATGTGCTGTCTGACGGTGCGCGGGTCAACGGCTCTGAACTGGTCGCGGGCTTCCGTGATGTCCTTGGCCCGGGGGTGCCGCTCAACGGGGGGTTGGCTGGTGACGGTGACCGGTTTGGCGCGACCCTGGTGGGATGTGGTGACGACATGCGGCCTGGGCGCGTGGTTGCAGTCGGCTTCCATGGTTCCGGCCTGACCATGCGGTCGGCCTCATTCGGGGGTTGGGAGGTCTTCGGGCCAAGGCGCAAGATCAGCCGCTCGCAGGCCAATGTGCTGCACGAACTTGATGGCAAGTCGGCGCTGGAGCTCTACAGGCGCTATCTCGGCGAAGAGGCCAATAACCTGCCGGGTTCGGCGCTGCTGTTTCCGTTGCAGATCACCCCGCCAGGCGGCGGGGAATCGGTGGTCCGCACGATTTTGGGCATTGATGAAGCCACGGGCGCGATGACCTTTGCCGGCGACATGCCGGAAGGGTGGACTGCCCAGTTGATGATGGGCAATCCCGCCGATCTGATTGACGGTGCCCGCCACGCAGGCACACAAGTGGGCCAGACCAATGGTTTTGCCTTGCTGGTCTCCTGCATTGGGCGCAGGTTGGTTCTGGGCCAACGGGCCACCGAAGAAGTGCGCGCTGTCGTCGATGCCTTGGGCGGCATCGACCATGCCGGGTTCTATTCCTATGGCGAGATCTCGCCCAACGGGTTTGAAGGCAATTGCAGCCTGCACAACCAGACCATGACCGTGACGGTCTTCGAGGCGGCCTGATGAACACCCTGCTCGCCCGTCAGATCGAGCAATGTACTGCCCCGTCAGGTGACGTAGACCTGTAGCGGCTGCACACTTTGATCAACGAGACCTACGAGCAGGAAGCCACCGCCCGCAAGCGGCTTGAACGGGCCATGCATCTCATGAGCGAGGAGATGCAGGAATTGAATGACCAGCTGGCCGAGGAAGCCATGCTGGCCATGTCCCGGTTTGTGCTTGAGAGCCGCGAAGCGATGATTGCTTTCTGGTCGGACAACACGATCGGCATCATGAACAAGGTGGCGGGTGCGATGCTGGGGGTTGAAAACACCCGCGCATTGTCCGGCACGCCTGTCCGGGCCTTGCTGGACCCGGACGCATTGGTCGAGGGCAAGGTTGTCAGCCTCGACATTGCCTCGCCAGATGGGCGCAGCATTCCAGTCACGGCCAATCTCAGCAGCGGCATGGTCAATGGCAACCCGGTCCGCCTCGTGGCCCTGCGCGACGAGCGTGAGCAACGCATGCGCGAAGAGGCGCTCGATCAGGCCCGCTTGGCTGCCGAATCGGCCAACCAGCAAAAGTCCAGCTTTCTCGCGATGATGAGCCATGAGTTGCGCACGCCGCTGAATGCGATGCTGGGCTCCTCGGAGCTGCTGGCCAAGACCGAACTTGACACGCGGCAGCGCGAGCTTCTGTCGATGTTTCGCGAGGCGGGCAGCCTGATGCTGGCTCTGGTGAGTGACGTGCTCGATTTTTCCAAAATCGAGGCCGGCCAGCTTGAACTCAACCCGCAGCCATTCCGGCTGACAGCTCTGGGTGATGACATCAGGGGCATGTGGGCAGGCGAGGCTGAACGACGCCGGCTGACACTGGCCATTGATATGGCTGGCGTCGAAGGGCTCGTGGTCCATGCTGACCCGATGCGTCTGCGCCAGATCGTCTTCAATCTGGTCTCGAACGGTTTGAAATTCACGGCCTCTGGGGGTGTCTCGGTCAAGCTTGTTGCAGAACCGGATGGTGAACGCTCCCATGTCCGGATCACGGTGACCGATACCGGGATCGGCATTCCGGCAGACCGGATCGAACGTGTGTTCGACGCATTTGTACAGGCCGATTCCAGCATCACCCGACAGTTTGGCGGAACCGGTCTGGGACTTCCGATCTCTCGATCACTCGCCCGTCAGATGAGTGGGGACATCGTTGTCACCTCCGTGGACGGCAAAGGCTCGCAATTCGAAGTCTCGCTCACCCTTCCGAACGCCGTTGAAGGCGGTTTTCAGCAGGCAGAAGAGACCAGCATCGTGCTCGACCAGCGTGTCCGGGTGCTTGCTGTCGAAGACAATGACTTGAACCGGCGGATCCTCGCCGCCATCCTCCAGCAATGGGACACAGACGTCAGTTGGGCGCACAATGGCGTGGAAGCCATTGATCAGGCTTCTCAAAAGGGCTTTGATGTGATCTTGATGGATGTCCAGATGCCAGTCATGGACGGGGTCACGGCAACCCGGCAGATCCGCGCACGCAGCGGACCGAACCAGCACACGCCGGTGATCGCGCTTACAGCCAATGTCAGCGCCTCCGATCAGACCGGTTATCACGAGGCCGGCATGGACCGGTTTGTTGGCAAACCGATCCAGCCTTCTCACCTGATGGCGGTCATCGCCGAGCTTTTTGAAGGCGGGTCGACAACACGATCGGCCGC
>JALOSP010000149.1 GCA_025458365.1 Hyphomonadaceae bacterium | reverse complement strand
AGGTGCGATTACCGCATCGACCAGTGACCGGCAGCGCAATTATCAGTATCTGGTGGTGGAGCGCGGCGGGGTGAAGATCGACGACGTGGTGGTCGCGCTCCGCTGACGCTATCCCCAAAGTGGCCATCGGCCCAGTGGCGCGCCAGGGGGCGTTGCCGGGCCGGTGGCAGCCCCTTTGCTCCAGACCAAGGCCTTTCGTCCATCATGGCAACACCCGCAACCAGCCGCTTGAACCCGCCCCGCCGTGCGAAGATGGTCACCGCCTGCTCGGTCCTGGCCCTGCTGGGCGTGCCCCCCGGGCCTTCGCTGGCACAAACCGGCGCAACTGCCACGCCTGCTGCCGGCCCGGCCATGATCCGCATCGGCCAGACCTTGAGCGGCGCGCTGCAGCCGGATGATCCGAGCTTCACCAGCGGCGAACGCCACGACACCTGGACGTTCGATGCACGGGCAGGCGAACTGGTCACGGTGTCCATGCAGTCTCGCCAGTTCGACACCTATCTGATCGTCAACGGGCCGATGGGTGTGGCCTACTCGAACGATGATGCGGCTCCGGGTGGCGGGAACACAGACGCGGCAGTGACATTCCAGACCCCGGTGGCGGGCCGCTATACAATTCTGGCCAGCGCATTCGAATCCGGTGCGACCGGGGCCTACACGCTGCGGGTGTCCAGCCGTGGTGTGGTGTCGGCCAATGCCGCCGATCCTGTGGCGCGCACCCCTGCGACGCCCCTGCAGCCCGGTGTGGCCCAGACCGGCAGCCTGGCGAATAGCGATGTGGCGCGCGCCAATGGCCATTATGTCGATGTCTACAGCTTCCAGGCGACGGCGGGCGAACGGGTCGGCGTGACCCTGGGCGGCGGGTTTGATACGCTGGTCACGCTGGTCGGTCCTGACGGCACCCGGCAAAGCAATGATGATGCGCGGGCAGGCACGACCGACAGCTATCTGGAGGCACGCATCCCCCAGACGGGAACCTGGCGGGTCGAGGTGTCCAGCTATGAACGGGGCGTCACGGGCGACTACACGGTGAGTGTCGGTGCGCCTGCGCAGGCGTCTCCTGCAGGAAACGGTGGCGATGATACCGCCCGTGCCGGGGCACTGGCCGCCGCCACACCGGTCACGGTTGGCACACCGGTCACCGGTGCCCTTGCAGCAGGTGACCGGACGCGAGCCACTGGGGAATTGGTCGATTCATTCCGCTTTGATGGCAGGCGCGGCGAGACCGTGCGGATCGAGGCCACCTCCAGCCAGATCGACACCTGGCTGACCGTGCGTCCGCCGCCGGGGGGGCGGGTGGCCGAGAACGACGATGGCCCGGAAGGCACCAATGCGCGGATCGACATGACGCTGCCGGTGACTGGCAGCTACCTTGTCGATGTCAGCAGTTATGCCATCGACGAGACAGGGGACTATCAGCTGTCGCTCCAGCCGGTTACGCCCACCGGGCGCACGGCGGGCGGCGGCGACGCCGTACGCGGACGGGTCTATGGCGTGTTTGTCGGTGTGTCCGACTATCCCGGCATGGGCAATGATCTGCCCAACACCGACAAGGATGCGCGCGATCTGGCTGCCACCCTGCGCGAGAACAACCTGCTGGCGCCCGAGAGCGTGGTGCTGATCGACCGGCAGGCGACGGTGGAAGCGGTCAGTGCCGCGATCAGCCGGGTCAGCGCGCTGGCCGGGCCGGACGACACATTCGTGCTGTTCTTCTCCGGCCACGGGGTGCAAAACCCGGTGGCCGAGGCCAATGCCGCATCATCCAGCGAACTCGACGGGCGCGACGAGGCACTGGTGCTGTATGATGGCGAAGTGCTGGACGACCAGCTGGCCGGATTGGTGCGCTCCCAGCGGGCCGGGCTGACCTTGATCGTGCTCGACGCCTGCTTCTCTGGCGGGTTTGCCCGCGACATGGTGAACCGGCCGGGCGTGATGGGCCTGTTCAGCTCCGAGGAGGACCTGACCAGCCAGGTGGCCGGCAAGTTCGAGGCTGGCGGGTACCTCTCCCACTTCGTGCGCCAGGCCTTGAGCGGGGCAGCCGATCGCGATGGCAATCTGATGGTCACTGCTGGTGAATTGTCCGCCTTCGTGCGCACAAGCTTTGCCGCCGAAGGTGATATCGAGGCCACCACCGGCGACGATGCCCGCGACTATCAAGTGCTGGTGGTGGAGCGTGGCGCGGTGAAAGTCGATGATGTGGTGGTGGCGCTGAGGGAATAAGGTGCGCGGTGAGCCCCCTGCTCTGGCCCTTGCCGCCAGTGTCAGGTCTAGCAGCCAGGCACTGTTGCCCCAGATGCCGCAGGCGATCCCGGGGCTCCGGAGGTTGGGCGCGCTGGTCCCGAGGTCCCGGCTCGCGCTACGCATGGCCGGGACGACAACCTTCAAGCCGCCTGCACCACCGGCCCGCCAGCCGCCGGCAGCGGCACCACGGGTGCGGCCACACCCATCCTCGCGCGTATTTCCCGCCGCAGCAAATCCACGGGCATCAGGCCGGCGTCTGTGCGCACATGCCAGTAGGTCCAGCCGTTGCAGGCGGTGGCCTGTTGCACGGCAGCGCCCACGCGGTGGATCGAGCCCGCAGTGTCACCCACATGGATCGAGCCGTCCGAGCGCACGCGCGCCGAGATGTCGCCCCTCGGCGAATAGATCGCGTCGCCCGGGCGTAACAGGCCCTGTTCGATCAGCGTGCCGAACGGAATGCGCACCTCTTCCCGCTTCGGCTTCATCATCGCGAGGCCTGAGGCACAAGCAGGGCGCACGGCGTCGATCCGGGCCTGTGCGGCATCGGCATAGGCATCATCGCGCTCCAGCCCGATCCAGTGACGGCCCAGCGCCTTGGCCACCGCCCCGGTTGTGCCCGAGCCAAAAAAGGGGTCAAGCACCACATCGCCGGGCCGGGTGGCTGCCGTCATCACCCGGTGCAGCAGGGCCTCGGGCTTCTGGGTCGGATGGATCTTGGTGCCATCGGCATCGCGCAGGCGCTCCGACCCCGAGCAGATCGGGATCAACCAGTCAGACCGCATCTGCAGATCATCGTTCAGCACCTTCAGCGCATCATAATTGAACGTGTAACGCTTCTGGTCTTTTGATTTCGCGCACCAGATCAGGGTTTCGTGCGCATTCTGAAGCCGGGTGCCCTTGAAGTTCGGCATGGGATTGGTCTTGCGCCAGATCACATCGTTGAGCATCCAGTAGCCTTGATCCTGCAGCGCGGTACCGACCCGGAAGATGTTGTGATAGCTGCCGATCACCCAGATCGTGCCGGTGTCCTTCAGGCAGTGGCGCGCGGCAGCCAGCCAGTCGCGGGTGAACCGGTCATAGGCGGCAAAGTCGGAGAACTTGTCCCAGTCATCGTCAACCGCATCGACCTTGGAATTGTCCGGCCGGGTCAGGTCGCCACCGAGTTGCAGATTGTAGGGCGGATCGGCAAAGATCATGTCCACGGACCCCGCAGGCAGGCTGCGCATCAGTTCGATGCAATCACCGCGCAAGATGGTGTCGAGTGGAAGTTCCAATTGCTGTACCGACATCTGCCGCCCCTGATGAGAGTGATGCAGGCACTTGAATCGGAAAAACTTAAAGAAGGATTCACGCTGGACTCTTCAGCGAATCAGCAACTGCCTTCACCGGCTTGAAGCTCAGCCGGTGGATCGCGCACGGGCCCAGCTGGGCCAGAGCAGCAGCATGGGTAGCAGTGCCGTAGCCCTTGTGGGCGGCAAAGCCATAGCCGGGGAAAGCGCGATCTGCCTCGATCATCAGGGCATCGCGTGCCGTCTTGGCGAGGATCGAGGCAGCAGCGATCGACAGGCTGCGACCATCGCCTTTCACCAAAGTCGTGGCCGGGCAGGGCAGGCCGGCCGGCATGCGGTTGCCGTCGATAAGAGCGTATGCGGGCGCAAAGGCGAGGCTCGCGAGTGCACGGGCCATGCCAGCCATAGTCGCTGCAAGAATGTTCAGCCGGTCGATCTCGTCGGCCTCTACATGGACCACGGACCATGCCACAGCGCTGGATTGGATCAGGGGTGCGAGCCTTGTGCGTGCCGCCTCGCTCAATTGCTTGCTGTCGCCCAGCCCGCGAGGGATCGCAGCCGGATCGAGGATCACGGCGGCCACAGTGACGGGTCCTGCCCAGGGTCCGCGTCCGGCTTCGTCCACACCGCACACCGGGCTGTGGCCCTGTGCGATGCATGCGGCTTCATGAGTGAAATCGGGTTGGCCGGTCAAAGTTCCGACAGCAGGATCGCGGTGTCTGCGCCCGGTACAGACAGCGGCTGGTCTGCCTCCAGCACCGTGATTGAGGTCCAGCTGCCATCCGCCTGTGGCCCGGCATGGACATGGGTGCGCCGGGTGGCCGCCTCGATCACCCAATAGAGCGACACGCCGTGGGTGGCATAGAGCGCGGCCTTGGTGCGCAGGTCCTTGATCAGGGTCTGGTCGGCAATCTCGATCAGGAGGTGGACATCGGCCCCGCGCACCTGTTCAGGCAACAGTGCGTCGGCGTGAACCATCAGGTCCGGCTCCGGCGCATTGCTGCCGTCAAGAAAAAGCGAGGCTTCAACGGCCACGCACAGGTTTGAAGCAAGGTTTCGGATCAGCCAGGCGTTCAATCGCCGCTTCACGATCTCATGGTCATTCTTCTTGGCTGCCACGACGCACAAATCCCCGTCGATCAGTTCGTAATCGCCGCCGTCGATCACACCGGCCTCTTGCATGGCCAGCACTTCATCGACGGTGAACCGGTGGCGGACCAGCTCTCGGGCCAGTTCGCGGGCAAGATCGTCGGGCGTGGCGTGGCGGGCATCCATATAGGACCCATACCATAGCGTGGGCTGTGCATGAAGATGCTGTGATCCTGACCGGAGGCTTGAGATTTTCTGCTCGCCACACAGGCCTGCGCTG
>JALOSP010000148.1 GCA_025458365.1 Hyphomonadaceae bacterium | reverse complement strand
GCCCCGGACCCGGATGAATTGGTCACGCCGGGCACGGCAAGCGCCGCTCGTTCAGCCTCGCGGGCCATGGTTTCCATCTGCGCAATGTCCGGCGGTGTGTCATCACGCAGGCCCAGATCGGCGCCGGGGCCTGCCATGGTGTCAGCAGCAGGCAGGCCGCACCAGGGGTCTTCTGCGGCAGCGCGGGTCATCGCAATCACCCGTTCTGCCAGTGCATCGAGTGCGGCAGGGCTGAGATCAGAAGTTGTCGCACCCGCCTGTCGTTGTCCGATCATGCATCGCAGCCCGGCAACACGAGATTCGGACCGCTCCACATCCTCCAGCGCATCCAGCCGCACACCCACCGAGAGGCTCTGGCTCTCGGCACACGCACAATCGGCTGCATCGGCACCCAGCACGCGCGCACGATCAAGCAGATAGTCAACGGCAGTCACAGTTTCGGAAGGGGCGGATCGGGCAGGCATGGAGGCGCTCATCGGTCTGTCTTGAACAATCCCACCGGGATTGGGAAGACCGCTGCATCAACACTTGCAGCACCAGGCCAGGGCGATCTCAGTTGCCGGAAGTTGCAGCTCTGCCGCGACCGGGATTGAATGCAGGGCGACCTTGCGGCGTTCCGGCCTCAGCGGGGGCTGTAGCATCAATCCGGGCCAGCCAGTTGGCTTGTGCACCGATGCTGATCTGTGGCTGGGACGGGGTCAGGCGGTCGGCGCTCTCCCAGCGCGTGATCAGCCCTTGGGCCTCAGCGAAGGCCGAAGCAAAACCCGCTGGTTTGCGCAGTGCATTATTGATCAAGGCGTCGCCGAAATAGGTCCAGTCATTCCCCGGCGCGCAACCGAATGACGTGCGTTCAGATGAGGCTGCAGTCGCCACCACGGTTGTCGGGTTGGACAGTACGGGCACAAAAACGCCCGAATAGCAGGCCGATATGATGATCAGCCTGTTGCGAACCGGCAAGTCATTGAGCATCGCGGCCAGTCTTTGGGGCCCGATATTGCCTCGTGCCCGCGTTCCGTCGAGATAGGCGAGGCCGGTGGAGAAGTGCCCGTGAGCCGTCAGATAGACGACCAGGACATCCTCGTCCGGGTCCATCCGCGCTGCCGCAGCGGCAAGCGCGATTCCCAGATTGCGCGGGCTGCCATTGGCATCAGCCTTGCTGTCTGCCCCGGTGCCCGCACCGGGTCCGGCCGCCAGCAGCAGCGTGCGCCCGGTCGCGCCATACCGACGCGACAGCACATTGGCGGTCTCGGCGGCTTCGCGACCAAAGACCGGATCAGCATCAAGGCCTGCGACCACGACATAGGTATCAATCTGGCCGGGTCGCTCGGCTTCGAGCCGGTTGATGGCGCTTGAAAACCGCATCAGTTCATCAAAGTCCGACCGCGGTGTCTGGCCCCGTTCGACGACCTGCCCGAAACTGGCAGCTTCAGCAGGCGTGGGGGCACGGCGGCCTTGCAACTGGGCCGCAGCTGTCATCGGCAGACATGCGGCAAGCGCCAGCGTGACCATCAAGACCGACTTCAAACGCATCACCGCAACAAACCCCAGCTCTCGAAATTGTCCACACGTTCACCCCGGCTGACCAGGACAAGCCCCTGGATCGAACGCACCATCCACCAAAGGAAGGCCAGCAGTGCAGTGAAAAGTCCGATCAGGACGAACATCAGGAGGATCGATATCACCATGGCAAGCACGCCAACCCAGAAGGTGCGGATGATCGTGGAATAATGGCTTTGAAGCCAATCGGGTGCGCTGGGCCGGTTCACCTAGGCGAAGATCAGCGCACTCAGAGCCGTGAGGCCGCCGGTGAATACGCTGCAGACCATCAGGACATGCAGTGCCTGCACGTTGGTCGCCGTCGGTCCAACCATCCGCGATAGACTGTCGCCCGTCTCTTCCAGCAAGTCGTCGTTGCGGTTGTCTTGCCGCTGATCCAAGGCTGCCTCCCGTGACGGTCCGATTGCACGCTATTGGCAGGTAAATGCTGGCACCCGTCAAGTCCGCTCGATGCACACAGCGGTGGCCTCTCCGCCGCCAATGCACAGGCTGGCCAGGCCCCGTTGGGCGCCGCGGGCTTCCATTGCTGCCAGCAGGGTGGCCATGATCCGCGCACCAGAGGCCCCGATCGGATGGCCCAGAGCGCAAGCCCCGCCGTTCACATTGATCGTGTCGCGCGCCAGTGACAGATCACGCATCGCGATCATCGGGACCACGGCAAACGCTTCATTGATCTCGAACAGATCGACGTCAGTGGTGCTCCAGCCTGCCCGGTCCAGCGCCTTGCCGATCGCTTGAACCGGCGCGGTGGTAAATGCCGATGGCAGGCAGGCAAATGCACCAGCCGATACAATGGTTGCCAGCGGCCTGGACCCCATGGCCTCGGCGGTAGACCGGCGCATCAGCACCAGCGCGGCTGCTCCATCAGAGATCGCCGAGGCATTGGCGGCGGTAACTGTGCCGTCGCGCGTGAAGGCCGGTTTCAGTCCGGGAATTTTCTCCGGTCGGGCCTTGCGCGGCAATTCATCCTGATCGACCGAGGTCTCGCCGTTGCGACCGGTCAACGTGACGGGCACGATCTCCCGGGCAAAAGCGCCGCTGCTGGTTGCGGCCTGTGCACGGGCGAGGGTTTCGAGGGCCCAGGCATCCTGTTGTTCGCGTGTGAACTGATATTCGGCGGCAGTCCTGTCGGCATAGACACCCATCGGCAGGCCTTCATAGGCATCTTCAAGCCCATCGAGCGCCATATGATCCAAGAGCCTGTCATGGCCATATTTGCGTCCGCTGCGATGGCTGGCGATCAGGTGCGGCGCATTTGACATGCTTTCCATGCCGCCAGCCACAACCACATCCACATCGCGCGCCTTGAGCGCGGAGGCGCCCATGATTGCAGCCTGCATGCCCGAGCCGCACATCTTGTTCAGTGTTGTGGCCTGGACTGAATCCGGCAGGCCGGCCTTGCGTGCTGCCTGCCGGGCTGGCGCCTGTCCCTGACCGGCAGGCAGCACATTGCCCATGAGAGCCCAGTCAACTCTGGCGGGGTCGATGCCCGAACGGTCAACCGCCGCGCGGATCGCTACCGCTCCAAGGTCACTGGCTGTCTGGCTGGAAAGATCGCCCAGCAGGCCGCCCATGGCGGTGCGGGCGTAACCTGTGATGACAATCGGGTCGTTGGCTTGGCGCATGGTGGCTGTCCTTGAAACTTGTCTGCAATCCACTTGGGCTCCTGTCGATCAGAATAACCCAAGATCAAATGGTTGGCGTCTGTCAGGCGGCACAACCGATATTCACCCTTGCCTGACGGACGCTATCGTCTGTCTGGCGGAGTTTCGGGGATAACGCCAGTGTCCTCTGGCTGAATGCCGTTTACGTTGGGAGTGTCGGGTGCGTTGGGCCCGTCAGGTACCCGCACTGGTGGCAGGACAGGCTGCTGATCTGGCGCGGGGTTGGCGGCGCCTTCCGGCTCGGGCCTGGTCTGCTCAAGTTCTGTGGCGAGGCCTGCGCTAGACTGTGGACTTGTGGAAGTTGCTGTCCGGTCGCGACTCGCCGCGACGGTCGTCGGAGCCCCGGCTGCATACCGGGCGCGTGCATCGGCGAAGACTGCTCCAGCACTGCCGCCGACATACCGCCAGTGCCATGGCTCGTAAGTCACCCCCTGGTCATTGCCTGCGGGAAATGAAAGTTCAAACCCGTAATTGTGAGCATTGTCCAGCAACCATTTGCCCACCGGCGTCATGGCAAAACAGGCTTCAAGGTGACATCCAGGCATCTTGCGGTCTCCGAAGTCGATGGCAAGTCCGGTATGGTGTTCGCTGAAGCCAGGCGGCGCTGATACTTGCGCGCGAACCGCCAGCGATCCGTTCACTCCGTTGCAGAACACAGCGCGTTGCCGTGCGATCGACCGGAAGCAGGACAGGCCCACAAGGCGCGCGGCAAGTTCGGGGTCATCAGCCCGCATGGCAGCCATCATGCGTGCAACGCCCGATGCCGCGTCGGCATGCAAGCGCCCGCAACCGGCACTTGCGAACCCGTCAGGCGGTCTTGCCAGCCTGGCCGCTGGCGCATCCCGGTATGGCAGGTGACCAAAGAACCGGCCGTCGTCGGACATGCTCGCCGTTTCGCTGCTCTTGCCCGGACAGGACAGGGTCCGCAACCGGGCGTCCGGGTTGCCATTGCCTGCGATGGCGCCTCGGCCGTCTTCGGTGTCAGGACGGGTTGGACTGCCCCCTTCACCCGCTGCCACACCTGGTGTCAGCGGGCGAGCCGCTGACGGCGATTGTGGAAGTAAAGCCGCGTTGGGATCGGCCGTGTCGATCAAAGGCCCGGTTTGGCGACCCTGGTCCCCATCATCTCCCCGGAGAAAAGCAAGCCGTCCGGCAACCAGGACAGCAACGATCCCCAAACCGATTGCAAAACCTCGCAGAACGCGCGCCGATCCCAGTCCGGCAGGCTGCCGCAGATCAGGCCGGGGGCTCGCAGGGGGCGGGCTCCCGGGTTGTGGTTCAGTTGGAGGCTCGGCTTTTGAGTTCATCACCTGTCCTGCCGTGGCAGGGGTGAGACCATGCCACGATTCAGGAACGGAGAGTTACAGATTTTCCAGCATGTGCTCGGCGCTTGAAACCTTGTACTCGGCTGGCGCCTCCACGAAGAGATGCGTGACCACACCATCTTTGGCAACGAGCGAGAACCGCTGCGACCGCAGCCCCATGCCGAATCCCGTGGCATCGAGTTCCAGTCCGATCGCCTTGGTAAATGCACCATTGCCGTCTGCCAGCATGATCACCTCGTCAGCGATCCCCTGATCGGCAGCCCAGGCCTTCATCACGAAACCATCATTGACAGACAGGCAGGCGATCGCCTCGACGCCCTTGGCCTTCAGGTCGGCGGCGCGCTCCTTGTAGGACGGAAGG
>JALOSP010000147.1 GCA_025458365.1 Hyphomonadaceae bacterium | reverse complement strand
GTTCGACAAGCTTGTCAATGTGGGGCTCAAGGACGGCCAACGCATTGATCTGGTTGACATCGAAGCCATTCAGAAGGGCATCACGTCATCCTATGACATTGAGCATCTGCTGAGCCAGTCGGAGGCGCAGGCGGAAGACGGCCAGGAGGTTGCGCACCAGATTGGCAACCTCATCGTGATTCCCAAGCAGATCAACGGGATCATGAGCAACGCCACATTCACGCAGAAGATGGACATGCTCAAGCAGCCGTGGGCCTACAACAACAACATCAAGAACGTGCCGACCTACCTTCAGGAGTTTGTTGCCGAATATGGCGCGCTCACCTGGGACGAGGCAGCCATTCAAGCCCGCACTGCGAAAGTGGCAAAGGACGTTTACGAGGCGGCGGCGTTCAAGTCGGGCTACGCTTGAGCGCAACAAGACTTCGGCTCCGCGCTCTTGCCAAATCCAGGTCCATGGCAATGTCCCGCGCTCGAGGTGGCTCTCAGGCTTCGACCGCCGGTTGTTCAATCGGGACGCGGTCTGCTACCGCAAATTCGGGAATCTGGGGATCAGCGTGGCGGACCAGTTTGAACATCTGACGCGTGAGCAGCTGCTGCTGCTGCTGCGCCAACGCGAGCGCCAGAAGAAGCTGGGGCTGGTGTGGGAGCGGGACGAGATCGAGCGTGACCGCGCGATTGACGATCATTTCATCGCGCTGACGCTGGCGCCGGAACTGTGCGACGGGGCCGCGCCGTGGCCCAATCTGGTGATCGAAGGCGACAATTTCGATGCGCTGCGCTGGCTGCGGATGACGTTGCGCGGGCGGGTGAAGTGCATCCTGATCGATCCGCCCTACAACACCGGCAACAAGGATTGGGTGTATAACGATCATTATATCGACAAGGAGGATGCCTGGCGCCACTCCACCTGGCTGGAGTTTCTCTATCAGCGGCTGGCGATCGCCCGTGACCTGCTGGCGCCTGATGGCGTGCTGCTCGTCACCATCAATGACGAGAACCGCGCCCGGCTTGATCTGCTGATGGAAGAGGTGCTGCCGGGCATGCGCGTGGGCAGCATGGTGTGGCGCACCCGGGTTGGCTCCAACGCCGACCAGATGGCGTTCCTCAGCCCCGATCATGAGCATGTCATGGTCTATGCTGGCCCGGACTTCCGCTTTGCCGGCAACGAGAAGTCGTTCGAGATGTATGGCAATCCGGACAATGATCCCAACGGTGACTGGCGCCCGAGTGATCTCACCCTAGGCTTCAATCATATCGAGCGGCCCAATCTCTATTACCCGCTGCATGATCCGAAGGCTGACGTCTGGTATCCTGCCAATCCGGACCGCATCTGGGTCTATGCCTCTCGCGACCGGCTGAAGCCCGGACAGCGAGTGCAGGCGCGGCCGATGGAGGAATTCGTCGAGCGCGGCCAGATTCTTTTCCCGGTCAACCAACGGGTTGAGGTCTGGCCGACACGGGAGGCGCTTGATGCCGCAATTGCTGCCGGCGATGTGCCCAAGAGCGGCCGGACGCCCATGCTTCGGCCCGGTCTGCCCGATCTGGATTTCTGGGTGGGCAAGCGCGTTGGTTTCAGCACGCCGGCGTTCAAGCGTTACAAGAAGGATCTGCGCAACCCGACCCAGCCGCTGTCGAGCTGGATCACACCGCGGGCCGAAGCCGAAACGGTGGTTGACGGCGCCAACATGATCGTTTCCGGCACCAACGACGAAGGCGCCAAGGTGATCAAGCAGGTGTTTGGCGAGAAGGCGTTCAACTACGCCAAGCCGGTTTCCCTGATCCGCGAACTGGTGCGGCAGTCGACGGGGCCGGATGGGCTGGTGCTGGACTTTTTCGCCGGTTCGGCAACGACCGCGCAGGCGGTGATGGAGCTCAACGCCGCCGATGGTGGCAGCCGGCGGTTCATCATGGTGTCGTCAACCGAAGCCAGCGAAGATGCGCCTGACCGCAACATTTGCCGCGATGTCACGGCCGAGCGCGTTCGTCGCCTGAACCGGTCGGAAGATGTGGCGTTTGTAGCGCTGAAAGCGCCATTTGCTTACCTGCGCACGCGTGACATCAACTTTGAAGATCTGGATTTCGAACTGTCGGTGGCCGAAGCGTGGGCGGCGTTGGAGACGTTCCACGGGCTGCCGCTGACCATGTGGGAGCACGGGGCCAGCTTTGCCGAACATGCCGGCGATGATGGCGTGTTGCTGCTCGTCGACCGGCTGACCGAAGAAGCGCTGGCCGCCATTCGCGCCCATGTGGCCGCCGGAGCAACGCTCTATCTCCACGCCTTTGCACCGGGGCAGTTGCGCACCGCGTTGGAGGGGCTGGACGTTGAGGTGACAGGGGTGCGCGACGCACTGATGAAAAGGTTCATCGCATGAGCGGCCGGCACAATCTGGCCCAGTTTCAGGCCGATGCCGTGGCCAGCATGGCCAGCACCATGCGCGGTGTGGCCCGTGACATCGCCGCCCGCCCGGATGATGCCCGCACCATCGCGCGCCAAGCCGGCACCATCCTGCTGCAGGCGCCAACGGGTTCGGGCAAGACGCTGATGCTGGGCCGGGCGCTGGAGGCAGTGACCGGGGGGTTGCCGGAACCGGTGGTGTGGTTCTGGTTCGCGCCCTTTGCCGGGCTGGTGTCGCAAACCCGCGAAGGGCTGGCGGCGCAATGCCCCGCGCTGCGCCTGCGTGATCTGGCGGTGGACCGGGAAGCGCTGACCGCGCGCGATGGTGACGTGTTTGTGCAGACTTGGGCATCGGTTGCGGCCAGCAACAAGGATTCGCGCAAAGTGCGGCAGGCGCGGGAAAGTGCGCTGTCCCTGGATGCCATGCTGGAAACGCTGCGCGAGCGCGGTTTCCGCATCGGTGTGGTGATTGACGAAGCCCATATCGCCTTCCGTTCCGCCACCGAGGCGACCAATTTCTATCTGAACGTGCTGCAGCCCGATCTGACGCTGCTCGCCACCGCAACGCCCAACGACGAGCGGCTGGAAGAATTTGCGAAGCGGGCTGGTCTGGCATCGCCCTGGCGCATTGAAGTCTCCCGCCGGCGGGCAGTGGAGGCCGGGCTGAACAAGCATGGCCTGATGCTGGGCATCGTGCGCTTTGACGCCGAGGTGGAGAAGCTCATCGATCTGGAGACGGCGGCGCTGACCGCCGGCTGGACCCAGCATGGCACGCTGAAAGCGCGGCTGGCGGAGCGCGGCATCGGGCTGACGCCGTTGATGCTGGTGCAGGTGGAAGACCAGGCGCCCGGCGAAGTTGACCCCGTGGAACGGGTAAAAGCCAGGCTTATCGAGATCGGCGTGCCGGAAAGCACCATCGCCATCCACACCTCCGGCCAGCCCGACGCCAATTTCCACACGCTGGCCTATGATCCGTCGCGTGAAGTGCTGGTGTTCAAGATGGCGGTGGCCACCGGTTTCGATGCCCCGCGTGCCTGGACGCTGGTTTCCGTGCGGCCGAACCGCGGCAAGGATTTCGGCATGCAGGTGGTGGGGCGCATCATGCGCGTGCACCCGGCTGTGCGGCCCATCCACGGCCAAGATGCCATGCTCGATCGCGGCTATGTGTTCCTGACCGATGCCGATGTGCAGCAAGGGCTGGACGCTGCCGCCCGTGAACTTGACGCAGTACAAAACAGCATCAAGGGCATCACCGACCAGCTGGCTGTCATCGACTATGCTGCCAACCCGCCAAAGCCAGCGTAGGTTGGCGAGGCGCAGGCTGCGACTTGGACGCCCCCGGCCAGCCGTGAGGAACGCCAGATGCGGCTGACGGCTTTGATCGATCGCGGGATCGTGCCGAAGGCCGTGCTGAATATGGGCGAGACGACCCAGGATCGCGCAATTGAAGCCGGTGAAGCCGCAGCTATCGTGACCGACACGCCGTTGTTTGGGGAGTCTTTGCCGTTTGATGCCGTCACCGGCGCAACGGCGCCTACGAAGGTGGCAGCCGCCCCGATTGGCAAGCGCGGTTATCCGCTCCGCAAAGAATTGGGGGTGCCGGCGCAGTTGATGGCAGAGCAGCCGCCTGGGCCAGAGGTCTATGGCAGTGACGAGTTCCTGCGGCTGGTCGCGCGCAGCTTCATCGACAAGGCCGATTTGACCAAGCTGGTGGCGCGTCGCCGGCAGAACGCCCAGCTTTCGTTGCGCGACCTGTTTCTGGGGGACAAGCAGCAGCTGAATCTCAATGTTCGGCTGTCCAATCGTCGTATCGCTGATCAGGCCCAGTATGCCTTTGAGTTCAACGATTCGATCGATCCGCGCCTATTGAAGCGCGCGATGCTGGCAGAGCTTCGCACGGCCGCCGAAAGAGACGGTGTGGAGTTTGAAGAAGCCGATCTGCGGCGTGCGATGGATCTGGGCGCCCTGCATGAGGCTGATGCGCTGGTCGCGTCTGTGAAGGAGGCCATGGCCGGCTTCCGCAAGGTGGCGCCGGCGGCCAATATTCCGGACCCGTGGTTTGATGATGCCGGCCTGCCCGAAGCGCGGCTGGCAGCGCATGGCATCGTGCCATCGGGCATGAACAGGCCCGAAAATGAGTTCGCCGAGTTTCTCGATCAGGACGAAAGCGGCACCGTGCTGTGGTGGCTACGCATGGTCCACAACACCCCTTGGGCCGGGCGCATCATCCTGCCCAATGGCCGTTCCTTCTTCCCGGATTTCGCGATCGGGGTACGGGGTCGCTCCACCCGCGACCAGATTGCCCTTGTGGAGATCAAGGATGACGGCGTGACCGGGCGGCTGAACTCGGACGAGAACAACCTGAAGGCGCAGGTCCAGCATATGGAGTATCGCAAGCCGTTCTGGGCCGCCCAGGGTGATGACCGCGTGTTTGAACGGATGGATTGGGTGCAGGATCTCCGGCGCATCAACGCGGTGGAGCGCTTCCAGATTCACAAGCTGGTGTTCATCTGATCGATG
>JALOSP010000146.1 GCA_025458365.1 Hyphomonadaceae bacterium | reverse complement strand
TGGCCTCGGTCAGCAAACCGCCGCCATTGTTGCGCAAGTCGATCACCACGCCCTTGAGACGGCCACCCAGCTGGCGCTCGATGTCATCGAGTGCGGCTTCAAGCGCTGTCCCGGTGTTTTCGTTCACGAAGGTGGACAGCCGGATATAGCCAATGTCGCCCTCCACACGGTGGGTCACGGGGCGCAAGACGATCACTTCGCGGGTGACCTGCACCACGAATGGCTCTTCACCTTCGCGGGCGACAGTCACACCGATTGTGGTGCCCGGCTCGCCACGCATCCGCGCCACCGCCTCATCGAGCGGCAGGCCGAGGATCGAGGTCCCGTCAATCGCGATCAACCGGTCACCGGCCTTCAGGCCAGCGCGCGCACCGGGCGAACCGTCCATCGGCGTGATGACGCGCACCGCGCCCTCCTCGCTGGTGACTTCAAGCCCCAGCCCGCCGTACTGGCCGCGTGTCGAGACCTGCATGGCTTCCAGAGCCTTGGGGTTCATGTAGCCGGAATGGGGGTCCAGTGATTGCAACATGCCGTTGATCGAGGCTTCGATCAGTTTTGCGTCTTCGGTCGGCACGACATAGTCGCTGCGGACCCGGGCCAGCACATCGGCATAAAGCTCGAGCTGGCGCAGCGTATTGTCGCGGGTGCTGGACGAGGCCATGCCCGGCCCCGACGCCGAGGAAGCGCCAATCGCCAGCCCCATCGCGCCGCCGATGCCGAGTGCCGCGGTCACAGCGGTCAGCAACAGCCACTTGCGGCCCCGCACCGGGTTTGCGACCGGATCGGGCCGGGGTGCTGCCTGCGTGGTGCGGGACGGAGCGGAATCAGGACCCATGGCCAACCTCATCTGGATTCATGCCGCCAGTTGGCGGATACCTTCAACAATATGGGAGAAGTCCGCATCCGGCAAACCCCCAACTGTGCGACTTTCACCACCCTTCGGGCAATTTCATGACGGCGCGAGCCATTGCTGCGGATTGAGCGGCGCCCCATCCTTGCGGATCTCCACGTATAGATCAGGTGCGGACCCCCGGTCACCTGACATTTCGGCAATGGGTTCGCCTGCCAGAACCTCCTGCCCGACCGATGCAAATGTTGCGCCAAGTCCGGCCAGAACAATATGGTGACCATCACCGACATTCAAAATGATGATCTGCCCGAAGGTCCGGAACGGACCGACGAATTCGACGCGCGCATCACTGGGTGCGGTGACCTGTGCGCCGCGCGCGGTTCGCAACACCACGCCACTGTTGATCGTGCCATCGTCGCTGGGCCCGAACCGCGACACCAGCGTGCCAACAGCCGGCGGCGGCAGCCGGCCTTTCTTGCGGGCAAAGCCCGCTGCCACCAGCGTCGGCCCCTGCCCGCCAGCGGCCATTCCCGGCAGCGTCTCGCCCAACCGCACGATCAGATCGCGCAAATCCGATGCCCGCCGCGCGATGGCTTCGATGCGCGCCTGCTCGGTGCTGGCATCACGGCGCAAGCGGCTGGCCTGACGGCGGCGCTCGGCGATCAGGGCGCCAACCGTGGTCCTTGCCTCGGCCAGTTCGGTGCTGGCTTTGCGATAGCGGTCATTCTGCATCAGGATCGACGCGCGCAGGTCGGTCAGGGCGAGAATCCGCGCTGTGATCCGGTTGGCCCGATCCTCCAGCTGGGGCGCGACCAGCCCCATCAGGATGGATGCGCGGGCGGCCTCGGTGGCATTGTCGGGCGTGATCGCCAGGGTCGGCGGACGGTCGCGCTCGACCATGATCAAGGCCAGGACGACATTTTCCAGAGCCGTCCGGTCGCGCTGCAACTGGGCGCGGGCAGCCTGCTCGTTGCGGCGCAACTTGCGCAACTCGCCAACCGAGCGTTCGACATCGACTTCAAGGTCTTCCACCCGCCGGGCGGCGGCAACCAGCTGGCGTTGCAGCCGCTCGGCTTCGTTCACGGCCTTGCTGGCGGCCTGCTCCAGCTCCCGCACACGGGCTTCACGCGTCTTCTTTTCCAGCTCCAGGCGCTGCAGCTCTTCCTTGGCCGACGCTTGCGGCATGGCCGGCGTCACCACGCCCAGCATGGCGAGCGTCATCAGCCCGATCCCGGCAAGCCGGTACCGGCCACGATGCGGCCCGGGTCGGGAGTTGGAAACGCGTCGGCTCATCTCAGACCCGATGATACGGCGTGCCGGCAAGGATTGTCACCGCGCGATACAGCTGTTCAGCGGCCATCGCGCGCACAAGTCTGTGCGGCCAGGTCCAGCGACCGAAGGCCAGACTGCGGGCACCAGCGCGCCGGACCGCCTCACCATGACCGTCGGCACCACCGATCAGCACCGCTGTTTCGCGCACACCGCGATCCTTCAGCCCGCCCAGCAGGGTCGCAAACCCCTGGCTGCCGGGATCGGTGCCATGTTCGTCCAGCACCAGACAATGGGTATCGGGGCCGAGCGCCCGCATCAGGGCTTCAGCCTCGCGATCCCTGTCCGGGGTGCGCAGTTTGGGATCGACTTCGACAAGTCTGGCATCCTTGAACCCCAGGGGCCGCCCGGTCTGGGCCGCGCGTAAGAGCCAGTTGCGGGCCATCAGCTGTTCGGGCGCATCGTCGGGCAGACGCCCGATGGCGGCCAGGGTCAGGATCATGGCCTAGCCCTGGCGCAGGTGCGGTGCTTCGGACGCCGCTGGAGCCCAGATCCGCTCCAGCCCGTAAAAACTGCGAACTTCGGGACGGAACACGTGGGCGATAACATCACCGGCGTCGAGCAAAACCCAATCGGCATTGGGCAGGCCTTCGACCTTGACACTGCCCAGACCGGCATCCTTCAAAGCGCGCACCACATGGTCGGCGATGGCCGCCACATGGCGGGCTGAACGACCGGTCGCGATGATCATGGTGTCAGCGAGCGCACTCTTGCCGGTCAGGTCGATGGCGAGGATGTCTTCAGCCTTGTCGTCATCCAGGGACTGCAGGATGATGTCGCGCATCCGCTCGGGCGATGGCGCAGGAACATTGGTTTCGGCGGCAGAGGGTTCTTGGGCGTGCAGGCCGGGAATGGCGGCGTCTGGAACGCTGGTCGGGGTCTTGTCGGGCAGGGTCATGCGTCCTGTTGTAGCTCTTTTCAACGGCGGACTTTACCACCAAAGCACAATGTGCGCCACTGGTGCATGTGAGAGTCCGTGGCACGCAGGAGACCGGGATGCGGGGATATTTCGGGATCGGGGCCGAACATCTGTCCAAGCCGATGAACCTGGGCGCGGTTTTGCGCACGGCCCATGCCTTTGGCGCCGCCTTCACGTTCACGGTGGGCGCAGCCCCGAAATTGCGGGACGTCTACCGGTCCGACACCAGCCGCAGCGGGGACCATGTGCCCTATTACCAGTGGGAGGCGATCCAAGACATGGCCTTGCCGCGCGGCTGCCAGCTGATCGGGATCGAGATCACCGAGGACGCCTTCGATCTGCCGACGTTCCGTCATCCGTTGTCCGCTGCCTATGTGCTGGGGGCGGAAAAGGAAGGCCTGAGCGCGGCGATGTTGGAACGCTGTGCCGCGGTCGTGAAGATTCCGACCCGGTTTTCCCTGAATGTCGGCCTTGCGGGTGCGCTGGTGATGTATGACAGGCTCTTGTCATTGGGCAGTCGCGGCGAACGGGTGGAGACGATCCATACAGCCCGCGCGCGGCGCGTGTCACGCGGTTGATCGCCATGGATCGCGGTCGCAGGATTTTTGGGCGGGGGTCAGAGGGATGACGGGCAGGATGGTGCGGTCGGTTGCAGGCATGGTGCTGCTGTGGGGGGCGCTGCATGGGCAACCCGCCATCGCACAGTCAGGTCCGACACCGGTGGTGACACAATCAGCCCCGGCACCGGCACCGGGCCCGCTGACGCCTGAGACCTTGTGGGATATCCGGCGCGTTGGCAGCCCGGCCCTGTCGCCGGACGGGCAATGGGCGGTGGTCCCGCTGACCCGGTTCGACCGCGAGACCGACACCAGCTTCACGGCCTTGCACATCGTGCCCACCGATCCCGACCGGGCCGCACGGCAGCTGACCAGCGGCAGCTTCAATGATGCCAACCCGGTCTGGAGCCCTGACGGGAGACGGGTTGCCTTCACCTCGCGACGTACCGGCGACACGACCAGCCAGATCTATGTGATCGATGCCGATGGCGGCGAAGCCCGGCGCCTGACTCAGGTGCCGACCGGGGCCGACAGCCCGCAATGGTTCCCGGACTCGTCCGAGGTGGCCTTCATTTCCTCGATCTGGACCGACCTCGAGACCTGGGAGCAGCAAGGCGAACGCCTGAAGCAGCGCGCCGAAAGCCGGATGACGGCACGGGTCTGGGAGAGTGCGCCGATTTCGTTCTGGGACCGCTATCTGGATGACCGGCAGCCCCACCTGTTTGCGGTCAACACGACCAGTGTTGCGGTGCGACCGATCACGCGCGGCTCAGGCGTGGCGGTGGAGTTCCGCAGCCCGTCAGCGTCCGATTATGCCATTTCGCCCGATGGGGCCGAGATCGCCCTGGTGGTGGAGACCGACACGACCGGACGGGCGCCCGATACCGACATCTTTGTCGTGCCTGCCACCGGAGGGACTGCCCGCAACGTGACGCCGGACAGCCCGGGAAATGACGGGAACCCGCAATTCAGTCCGGATGGACGTTATCTGGCCTGGACAGCAAACGCCATTGCCACCGCACCAGACAGGAACCGGATCCATCTGCTGGACCGTGCGCTGGCGGCAACCCAGACCGCGCCGCCGCGGGTGCTGGTGCCCGACTGGGACTGGTCGGTCAGCGAATTTGTCTGGACCCCGGCATCGGACGGGTTTCTGCTGGTTGCCGAAGACCGGCCCACGCGGCGTGTTTTCCGGCTCGGGCTTGATCAGCCAATGCCACAGCGCCTGACCGGTGCAGGGGACTTTGGCGGGGTCGCGGTCGGCGCCAACGG
>JALOSP010000145.1 GCA_025458365.1 Hyphomonadaceae bacterium | reverse complement strand
ATCGTGTGCTGGATCACGAACGGTGATTTCCACGTTGATTCCATTGGGATCATAGAAATAGATCGAGTGGACGAAATGATGGTCGATCGGTCCGAAACAGGCAATCCCGGCAGCGTCCAGCCGCGCCTTGAACGCCATCATCTCCTCGACCGAGCCGACTTCCATGGCAAAGTGCAGGTCCATCCCCCATTTCATCTTGAACTTGCCTGCGTGCGCCCCGTCCGGCACGTCGAAGAAGGCGACGTAATTGCCGTCACCGAGCTGGAAGAACAGATGCATGTACGGGCAGGGCCGCCCGGTGCCCGGCTCTTCTTCAAACACCAGCGCGGCATTCAGCGGCAGGCCCAGGACGTCCTCATAGAACACCCGTGTCTCTTCGGCATCGCGACAGCGGAACGCGCTGTGATGGACGCCTTTCAGCGTCGGGGCGGGTGTGGCGTCGGGCATCGGATGTCCTCGTGGTCAAGATGATGGGAGACTAGCGCACTGGACCGTTCAGTTCCAACGCCGCATCATGGCCATCGCGCAGTTGCAACTTCACGCTCCATCGCACACCCTCGACAAGGCCACCCAAGCTGATCAAGGTCAGAAGGCTTGAGCTTGGAGTTGAACTTGGACCCCCCCCACGCTACCCTTGGGAGCCTGACTTCCCGAAAGTGCTGGTTCATGCAAGCGAAAGCGCGCGCGATGCGGAAGCCGAATACAGCCTCGCCAAGAGTGGCGATGCAATGGCAGCCCTAGCGCTGGCATCAGCCCTCATGGAACCGTCCAAAGTGGATTG
Source organism: Hyphomonadaceae bacterium (assembly GCA_025458365.1). GTDB lineage: Bacteria > Pseudomonadota > Alphaproteobacteria > Caulobacterales > Aquidulcibacteraceae > JALOSP01. Next base: position 4,162 of record JALOSP010000145.1, on the reverse strand, counting down.
GCTGTCCGATTTGGCGTTTCAACACAATGGTGTTTTCATTGCCGTTTCGGCCGACGAGCGCAGCGGCTTTAACGCCATCCCCGATGCTATGGCACTATACCTCGATTTGGCGACCGACGTTCCAGTCAGTCATGGCGATGTCGTTCAAATCAATAAAGTTTCCCATACGAAAGCTAAGAGCCTCCAACGCATTGTCACTCCCGCTCAATTTGCCGGCGGGGTCAAGCGAGGCGCCCGATACATACTGGTCGATGATCACACTGGCCTTGGAGGAACCCTGGCCAATCTGCGTGGTTTCCTGATGGCTGGGGGCGCAACTGTCATTTGGACAACAACGCTGACTGCCAGCCCTGGCTCTGACCAATTGGCGATTTTGAAAGGAACGCATGATCTGCTATTGGAGCAATTCGGCAATGACCTTGATGAATTCTGGCAAGAGCGGTTTGGACATGGCATCGACTGCCTCACAGAACGGGAAGGGCGGGCAATCCTTCAAACCCGTGCTCAATCGGTTGCCGGACTCGCGGATCGCCTGGCTGAGGCAGCAGAAGAAGTCCGTGGCCGCGGCCTTTGACGTCTGGGTAGCCAAGCGGGGGGCTTTGGAAAGCGCGCACTTGGAACTGCGTGCTCCATCCCCCACCCTCGACAAGCCAGCCCAACCTGATCAATAAGCGCATCACTCGCGGCCCGGCAGAGGCTGCAGGGCTGATCAGGGAAGAACCATCATGTCAGGACCGCTCACCGGAGTCCGTTTCGTCGAATTCGAGGGCATTGGCCCTGCCCCCTTCTGTGGCATGCTGCTCAGCGATCTGGGCGCTGATGTGATCAAGATTGACGGCCCGCGCTCACGGTCTGGGGGCGGCCCGAAGGACGTGACCGGTCGCGGGCGGCGCTCGATCAGTCTGGACTTGAAATCCGAGGAAGGGCGTGAAACCTGCCTGAAATTGCTGGAGAAAGCCGATGCGCTGATTGAAGGCTACCGGCCCGGCGTGCTGGAGCGGCTGGGGCTGGGGCCTGATGTGGTGCTGGGCCGCAATCCGAAGCTGGTCTATGGCCGGATGACAGGCTGGGGCCAGTTCGGGCCGCTGTCGCAGGCTGCCGGGCATGATCTGAACTATATCGCGCTGACCGGTGCGCTGTGGGCCACCGGACGTGATGGCCAGCCGCCTGCCCCGCCGCTCAATCTGATCGGGGACTATGGCGGGGGCGCTCTCTATCTGGCGTTCGGCTTGCTGGCCGGTGTGATCCACGCGCGTGCCACGGGTGAAGGCCAGGTGATCGATGCGGCCATGACCGATGGGGCAGCCAGTCTGACGTCGATGTTCTGGGGCATGCGTGCGGCGGGTATCTGGGAGGACCGGCGCGACGCCAATCTGCTCGATGGTGGCGCCCACTTCTACGACACTTACGAGACCAGCGACGGCAAATGGGTGTCGATCGGTTCGATCGAGCCGCAATTCTACCAATTGCTGGTCCAGAAGGCGGGCCTGCCCGCCGAGGAGTTCTCGACTTACATGGACAAGAGCCACTGGCCCGCGCTGAGCGAGAAGCTGTCCGCCGTCATCAGGACGAAAACCCGGGACGAATGGTGCGCCATCATGGAAGGCACCGACGTCTGCTTTGCCCCGGTGCTGGACTGGAACGAGGCCGCCGCCCACCCGCACAATGTGGCGCGTGCGACCTTCATCGAGATTGACGGCGTGATGCAACCGGCCCCTGCGCCACGGTTTTCAGCCACACCGGGCGCTGTGCGCGGGGTTGCGCCAAAGCCCGGCGCACACAATGACGCGATCCTGTCAGAGTGGGGGATCAACTAGCCGATGGGCGCACTGTCAGGAACTCATGGACGCCGTCGGATCTACCTCATGCGCCACGGCCATGTGGATTATGCGTCCAAGGAAGTGGTCGAAGCCCAGGATGCCACGATTGCGCGGCTCACCGCGCTGGGCATCCAGCAGGCGCAGGCGGCTGCCGAGGCGTTCAGCGATGTCGATCTTGATATTGCCGTCTGTTCTGGTCTGCGCCGGACGCGTGAGACCGCCTCCATCGTGCTGGCCGCACACCGGCAGGCGCCGGTGCTGGAGGATGAACCCGGTTTCGAGGAGTTAAAGTCCGGCAAGTTCATCCCCTTCGCCACGCGCGAGGAATTGTCGGCCTATCTGACCATGATGTTCGACCGGGCTGGAGATCCGGAGGCGAGTTTCTTTGAAAGTGGCGAGAAATTCGCGGATGCCTATGCGCGCGCCGTGGCCGCCATCGAAGCCTTGCTCGCCCGTCCGGGCTGGGCCAGTGCGCTGGTGGTGGCCCACGAAGGGATCAACCGGCTGCTGCTGGGCTGGATGTGCGGCGCAGGACCTGCGGCCAGCTTGTCCTTCGAACAGGATCTGGCCTGCGTGAACGTGCTGGACTTCGATCTTGTCGACGACGGGGCCGGTGGCCGCCGGATAGACCGCAGGATCATCAAGGCGGTGAATGTCACGCCCTATGGCTGGCTGAAAGCCGGGATGCACATGACAAGTTTCGAAGCGATCTTCACGACACCCCAAACGTGAGCAATCTCACACAGGCGTATCGCTGGCACCCGTGCCCGGCTCATCGATCAAACCGGCACGGAATGCGGCCAGGATGGCGTGGCTGACCCGGCTGTAACCCGATGCAGTGTCACCATCACTGGTCTGCTCGGCAATCGCGACACAATTGTCGAGGGCCAGATGCAACCGTTCATCGAGAACCGGGTCCACGCCCTTGAGCGCGGAGAACAGCGCATAGAGCAATTGCAGAGCAACCTCGCCACTGGGGTCGCCGAAGTGACCTTGCGGCGACAGCAGTGCCTCTGCGTCCTGCTTCATCTTGTCGGGCATTTCCGGCTCCTTGCGTGGCCGCGGGCTTGGCTCCGCGCCACTCGATCACGACTGGCAGAGCGCCAACCACAGACCGACTGGACGGTCAGTTACCGAGGATATACAGCTCGTGAATCATTTCCAGTGACAGTTTTGCGACCACGGAGCCTGTTTGGTTCCTGACGCCGGCCCACCAGAAACACAATCTGGACTTCCGAAAAAAAATCGCCGATAAATTGCGAGTAGTTGCGGAACCAACCACTCTGCATCGTTGCGGTGCCGTGTCGTGTCCTTCGGATATCGGACCCATGTCAGATGACACTGGCCGTGCCAGACAGTCCAGACTTACACGCGCGCAGGTGTTGCAATCGGCAATCCAGAGGATCCATGAAGCTGGATATACTCAGGCTTCGCTGATCGACATCGCCAGACATGACGGTTTGAGCAAAAGCGCCCTTCTGCATCACTTCCCGTCGCGAGCGGCCTTGATGGCAGAGGTCATCGCCGAATGCTGGCGGCGCAATAAATCCGGGATCCTGAAAGCCCTTGACGCGAGGCCTGATGGCATCAGCGCGATTCAGGTCTTCGCGACCGAAATCTGGCACCAGTTCAGACAACCACACAACCTGGCCGAAATCGAAATCCTGATTGCAAGCCGCTCTGACGCCGAACTGCGCAGTGCCCTGGCCCTGACGGCGCAAGAGTCAGACAGCGAGGCGCGCGTATTCTACCGGCAGGTCCGAACCGCCAGCGGGATGGAGAATTCCGAACACAGCGAGGCCGTGTACACCCAAGGACTGGCGATCTTGCGCGGACTGGCCATGGAACTGGCTCTGGGCGAGAACCCGCAAGTCGAAATCGCCGCGTCGATCTGGATCAGGGCGCTGTGCGAGCGCGCACTGGAATAACGCCCACGATCACGGCCCCCAACAGCTACCCCCTGATCAGAGTGTCCAGCGCACGCCGACGCGGATGTTGCGGCCCGGCGATGGCACGACATCCTTGAGAACCGAGGTGGACAGGCGAACCTCCTCGTCGGTCACGTTGCGCGCGTCAAGGAACAGCCGGCTTTTGCCGTCGGCGTTAAGCGCCCAACTGGCCGACAGGTCGACAGTGGCATAGCCGTCGGTTGCCAGATAGCCTTCGCCGGGATTGGATTGTTCGCCAGCCAGATTGGTGCGAACGCCCAATCGCAAGCGCTGCCACTCGGCGCTGGCCTCCAGATGCAGCGTGACCGGCGGCAGGAACGGCACATCACCGCCACTGTCGAGCGAACCCGAGACCCAATCGAGGCTGGCACCCAAGGTCCAGTCTGCACCCCA
>JALOSP010000006.1 GCA_025458365.1 Hyphomonadaceae bacterium | reverse complement strand
GGGGCCGACAACGAATATCGCAAGGCGCGAGAGGCGCTCCTGTCCTACAACCAGCGACTGGCCGCCGGACAGGCGGTGTATGAGATCCGGGTGGACAATCTGATCGCCGTGCTCGACCGGATCGCGCTCGACATCGGGTCCTCCACTGATGAACTGGGCAATCAGATCGATGCGGGACGTCATGTCTTCATCGACTTCAAGGCCGACAAGCTGTTCTATTTCACCAAGGGCCAAGCCTATGGCTATTTCATCCTCATGCGCGGCTTGAGGGATGATTTTGCACCCATCCTCGAACAGCGCCGGGTGACTGGCCTCTACAACGAAATGCTGGAGGATCTGGGTCGGGCCGCAGAACTGCAGCCACCGATTGTCCAGAATGCAGCGCCCGGCGCCTTGCTGATCCCGAACCATCTGGCGACAGAAGGCTATTATCTGACCCGGGCACGGGCGCGACTGCGCGAGATCACCGACATTCTGGAGCGGTGACCCCATGGCAGACCGCAAGACCTTGTGCATCGCCGACAACACGACAGAGGCTCGGGCTGCAGTCCTGTTTGCCGCCCACCGGGTTGCCAGAACTGGCGCCCAACTGACCATCCTGCGGGTGATCGAACCGATGGACCCAGGCCTTTGGGCATCGATGGGTGAGCGGATGCGCGCCGAATTGCGCCAGGAGGCGCTCGACGACTTGCAACGGCTGGCCGAAGCCGCGCGCGACACTGCCGGGGTCGAGCCGGAACTGCTGGTGCTGGAAGGTGAACTGGCCGCGCAAATTGCCGTGGCGGTGGATAGCGATCCGCTGATCAAGACGATTGTGCTGGCATCGGGAACAGGTCGTGACGGGCCCGGCCCGCTGGTTGCAGCAGCCACGCGCGGCACCTTCACCTTTGGCGAACGTCATGCCGCGCTGATGATTGTTCCTGGATCTCTCAGTGATGCACAGGCAGCCGAACTGGCAGCGTAAACGGCTCAGTCGTTCGGGAAATTGGCATTGGCGTTGAGGAAGGATTCCAGGTCCCGGCTGGCGATCCGCCATTCGCGCCCGAACTTGATCGCCCGCAGTTTCTCCTGCCGGATCCAGGCCCGGATCGTGCTTTCTTTGACCTTCAGCTGTTCGGCTGTCTCATGAACGGTCAGGAGCGGGGTACTCAGCATGTTTCCTCACCGGAGGCTCTGCCTGTCCAGATACCGGGCCCACGAGGCAGCTGCGCCGCCCCAAAACCAAACACCCGCCACAGTTTGGGATCCCAATCTGCCTCTTCGCATGGCACTCTGCCCGAATATTCGCCTGTCGGTCAAGCGGTCAAAGCGCACAAACCCGTGTGATATGTCCCATCTTTCGTCCGTCCCGCACATCGGACTTGCCATAAAGATGAAGCCAGGCGTCTGTTTCAGAAATCAATTTCTCGACTTCCAGCACGTCGGCACCAATCAGGTTGATCATTTCAACCGCGACAAACCGACGCGCAGTCGGTGCCAGCGGCCAACCTGCCACTGCACGGATATTGTTGGTGAATTGGGATGCATGAGCGCCTTCGATGCTCCAGTGGCCGCTATTGTGCGTTCGGGGCGCGATTTCGTTCACCAGCAGGGCGCCGTCGGCGGTCAGGAAAAATTCCACGGTGAGCACGCCCACATGGTCCAGCGCCGCAGCAATCGTGCCTGCAATGGCAACAGCCCGATCCTGAGCTGGCCCGTCCAGCGGCCCAGGCAGGGACGACCGGCGCAAGATCCCCCCGTGGTGATCGTTCCTTGGACAGTCCCAGGCGGCAATCGCGCCGTCCATCCCGCGGGCGATTATGGCTGACGTTTCTGCTACAAATGGAACAACGCCTTCGAGAATCGCGGGTGCCTCGCCGATCGCCTGCCAGGCCTGTCCCGGATCGGAGCCAGCCGACAACCGTACCTGACCCTTGCCATCATAACCCATCCGGCGGGTCTTCAGGATCGCGTCCGGCCCCAGTGCGGCAAGGGCTGTTTGCAGGCTGTCCAGGGAGCCCACGGCTGCAAAGGGTGCGACAGCGATGCCCAGACCGGCGATGAACTCCTTCTCGACCAGCCTGTCCTGCGAGACCCTGAGCGAGCCTGCACCCGGCCTGACCGGCACCCGTGCTGCCAGGAACTCGACGGCTGGAACCGGCACGTTCTCGAACTCCAGTGTGATCACGTCGCAGAGGTCGGCGAAACGGGCCAGTGCGGCTTCATCGTCCCAGTCCGCACAGACATGGGTTCCGCTGACCTCGAAGGCAGGGCTTCCCGGTGCCGGGTCGAATACCGCCACCTTCAAGCCGAGTGGTGCCGCAGCCAGGGCCAGCATCCGGCCCAACTGGCCGCCGCCCAGGACCCCGATTGTGGCGCCCGGCTCCAGCCTTGGTGATCCTTTCCCGCTCACAGATCAGGCCTGTCAGCCACTGCCGCGGTCTGCGCCGCGCGCCAGGCATCCAGCCGCCCGGCCAGAGCCGGATCATGCAGGGCGAGGATCGAGGCCGCCAGCAAGCCGGCATTGGCCGCGCCCGCCGGGCCGATGGCCAATGTGCCGACCGGCACGCCCTTGGGCATCTGGACAATCGACAGGAGGCTGTCGTTGCCGCTCAGCATTGACGAACGCACCGGCACACCGAGAACCGGCAGCGGAGTCAAAGCGGCCACCATGCCGGGCAAATGGGCCGCACCGCCCGCGCCTGCGATGATGATCTGGAGACCCCGATCGCGGGCGCCACGGGCATAAGCCACCATGCGATCGGGCGTGCGGTGGGCTGACACCACCTTGCACTCGTGCGCAACGCCCAGCGCTTCGAGCACGTCTGCTGCCTCGCGCATGGTGTCCCAGTCTGATGTGGAACCCATGATCACCCCGACCAACGGAGCAGCGCCATCGGCGCCCAATTGCTCGCTCAACCCTGCCTCCCACACGCCTTCACCAGCCGAAACTCTGGTATCTGCCGGGCGACATACGCGAAACACAGGTCGATTGAAACAGTCCCCAGCCAAGCCGGACAAGCCAGTGTGCAAACGATTCGTTAACGGAAGCAGTTCAGCACTTGCACCATACCGCACCTGTGCCTCATGGGGCTGCCACATGCCACTCCAACTGATGGGTGGTGTAGAGGCCGGGCTACAGGGACGGGCCGGACAGGGGTAACAGGAACGATGCAGAAGGCAGACAGCTCCTCGACCGTCATCACGCTCCATGCGCCCGCGGCCGCATACCCGGGGCGGTCGGGCAGGGCGATGCCTGACAGGACAAGCGAGACCGTCCGGCGCAGGGCCGGAGAACAGGCACCAGTCGCGATCCCGTACGCCGAGCTGACCCCGGCAGTCCGGGGCGCGCTGGCCGCGCTGGAAGACGAGATCGCCAGCTTGAAAGTCGAGCGCTCCGGCTTGATCGACCGGCTTCGGGCGGTCGAGGACCTTGCTGATCGCGATCCGCTCACGACCGTCCTCAACCGGCGGGCTTTCGAGCGCGAGCTGGATCGGGTCATTGCCTTCTGCACGCGGTTCGGGGTCCAGGCCAGCCTGCTCTATTTTGACCTTGATGGCTTCAAGCAGATCAATGACCGTCATGGCCACGCCGCGGGTGACCAGGTGATCAGTGCAGTGGCGCGCCTGCTGCAGGCCAATATCCGCGACAGCGATGTGGTCGGCCGGGTTGGGGGCGACGAGTTTGCCGTCATCCTGACCAAGGCCGGCGAAGGCGATGCCATCCGGAAAGGCCAGGAACTGGGCGCTGCTGTCCAGCGTATGGCGGTCCCGCACCAGCGGACCCGGCTCCGGGTCGGGATCTCGGTGGGGGCTACAGGCTTGCAACCGGGGGATGCCGCAACCGAGGCGCTGCGCCGTGCTGACGGTTCAATGTACGCCGACAAGAGCCGATTGCGGGTTCAGAGCCTGTAGAGCGTCGTGCTGTTTCTCTGAAAACCCCCGCCGCTTTCGTGTTTTTGGTTGCGCATCGTTTTTGCAGAAAACCGGTTCCCACCTTTCTGCACGATGCTCTGAATCAAAAGGTTCGTGTCTGTCAGTCCGGTTTTGGCGAGCCAGACTCCGCGCGGTCGCGGAGCACGCGCAACCGTTCTGACGGCAATGTGCTGCTGGACGCCTCCATCAGACCGGTTCGGAAGTCGGCGCGCATCTGGTGAACCGTGGCAATCACCCGGCCCATGGGAACCCCAACCTCTACCAGCAGAGCCTCCCCCAGTTGGAGGCTGGCCTCGAAAGTCTCCGGCACCGCTTCGCGCACACCCATGGCATAGAGGTGTCCGGCATGGCGCGCATCGCGGGCCCGGCAGATGATCGGCAGGTCCGGGCGCTCGCGGTGCACGGAGGCAACCACCTCATCCACGCTTGTGCCACCATCCATGGTCACGACAAGCGCACTGGCCCGGTCCAGACCGCAGGCCTTCAACATGGCAGGCCGCGCCGCATTGCCGAAATAGACCCGACGGCCATCCTTGCGGGCCCGGTCGGCATTGTCCGGGCTGGCATCAATCGCCACATAGCGCACCCCGTGATGCTCGAGCAGATCAACCACCGTGCGCCCGACACGGCCATAGCCTGCCACAATCACATGGCCGGCATCTTCCAGCATGGCACTGGTTGCCTCGTCGGTATCATCGTCGCGCTTCTTTTCGCCCGCGCCGCTGCCGCGCCCGGCAAACCTGGCCAGAAGCGGGATCAGACACATGCTGACCGTTGTGACCAGCAGCGCGAAATCCGACGCTGGCTGACTGATCAGACGATAGCCGACAGCCACCCCCAACACCACGAACGCAAACTCGCCCCCAGGACCGGTGACGAGCCCCGCGTGCAAGGCTGCACGCCGACGGACACCAAACACAGGCCCGGCCATGGCCACAATGCCTGCCTTTACGGCAATCAAGGCCACGACGGCGGCAAGCACCGGCAATGGCGCTGCAGCGAGCTGACCAACATCCACACTCATGCCGATCGAGACCAGAAACACACCCAGCAACAGCCCCTTGAATGGCTCGATCGTGGTTTCAACCTGGCGCCGGTATTCGGTTTCGGCCAGCAGGAGCCCGGCCAGGAATGCGCCCAGCGCCATCGAAAGCCCCGCAGCTGCGGTGATCAGCCCGATCCCGACAACAACGAGCAGACACAGCGCCATGAACACTTCCGGGCTGCCGGTGCGGGCTGCCTGACGGAACAGTGGCCGCAACCCGACCCGCCCGATCACGATCACCGCGCCGACTGCGAGCGCAGCCCCCAGCAACGACTGGACGAGGCCGCCCACCCCTGCCCCCAGCCGGTCGGGTGCCATCATCGATACGCCAAACAGCACAGGCACCACCGCCAGGTCCTGAAACAGCAAGACGCCAAACGCCGCGCGGCCTTCCGGACGGGCCATCTGGCCGCGTTCGATCAGGGTCTGGATGACAACAGCCGTCGATGAGAGACCCAGCGCCAGCCCCAGAACTGCCGACGCGACCATATCCAGCCCGAAAACCAGATGCATCCCGGCACCCAGCACGATCGCGCTGGCCATGAGCTGAACGCTGCCGAGCCCGAAAACCAGCTTTCGCAGCAGCAGCAACCGCTCGAACGACAGCTCGAGGCCGATGGCAAACAGCAGGAACATGATCCCCAGTTCGGCGACTGGCGCGATTGCTTCGCGATCCTGGATGGTGAGCCAGCGCAGGATTGTAAAGTCGTTCGCAAATGCCCCGAGAACGGATGGGCCAAGGACGATCCCGCACAGGATGAAGCCGAGCACCGGGCTGATCTTCAACCGGTGCAGCAGAGGCACGACCACAGCCGCAGCGACCAGAATGACCAGTGGCTCTCGCGCTTCCAGTAAGCTGATCGCTGTCGGTCCTGCCACGCTTCGGATGCCCCCTGGTAAACCCTGGTGCGCGTTTCGTTTCGAGGGAAAAGAAGTTGCGCACCAGACTCCTGATTCTGAGCAGATTGAGTACGTTCAGATGATGCCATCTGAACGAAATCTGCTCTGGCCTCTGGCAAAAGGCACGAGGCCAGCAAACCCCGCGTCATTCAGAGCCTTGCCGTTGTGAGCCTGCCCGGATGGTACTGTCAACGACGGGGTGATGGCGCCAGATGTCGCAAAGACCGAGCCTACCCGCCGGGACGACCCGCGAGTGCGGGTAGCGCCGGTTTCGATCATTAACGCCTTCTTTACCGACTGCCGGTCTTGAGTGGTAGTGCCCGCCAGAATGCGGTGTTTGGTTCCGGTCATGGACGACTGGAGCGCAGAAGCGGGCACTGTTGAGCCGCAGACGTGCGGCGGGGAGATCGACAATGACCCGGCAAGCGCCATGGAGCGTCAAAGGCATGAGCCAGCAAGCGCGCGAAGCCGCCAAGGATCTGGCACGCCGCGAAGGCATGCCGATCGGCGAGTGGCTCTCTGGCCTGATCGCGGAAGTCGACGGCGGGCGCGTCGCCACTGGCAATGCAAACCGGACACTCCAACCTGCAACGCAGCCTGCAGCGGCATCCCCGGACGAGCCGAGGCGCTATGCACAGCCGGTCTTCGACCCGACATACCCGCGCGGCGACCTTGCCGGCCTGCAGCCGTTCCCGGGCACTACCACCGGCCAAGCCCCGGCGCCGTCAGGCAGCCCGGACCAATCGCGACTGGTGGAAGTGCTGGAAAGCCTGACACGCAGGCTCGACCCTTTGAGCAGTCCCGCACCCGTCCTGCCGATTGCGGCAAACCTTCACACCGGCCCAAGTCATGCCGCGCTCGAGCGCGCGCTGGCCGAACTGGCCAATCACGTCGAGTCCCGCGACCGGCAGACCAGCCGCACTATCGGGCAGCTTGATGCGGGTCTTTCGGAAATCCAGCAGACCCAGGATGCACTGGCCGAACGGTTGCGCCGGATGGAGGCGAGCAACCCCGAACACAAGTCGCTGGCCGCGTTGCGCTCGCTGGAAAGTGCGCTGGCCCAGCTCGACCGGGACATGCGGACCCTGCAAGCGGGGAAGGATGATCCTGAAACCGGCACCCGGCTGGACGCCCTTGAGAAAGCCCAGACCGACACGCTGGACCGGGTCAGTTCGGTGCACGGGTCGGTGCAGCAGTCTGTCGCTGCGCTTGCTTCGGCGTCGGAAAGCCTTGCAGACCGGGTGCTCGACCTTGAAAAGGCCCAGGATGAGGCCGACAAGAGCATCGGTGCCCGGGTAGACCAGCTCGAAACCCTCGCCACCCAGGGTCTGGAGGAAACCGACCGCGGCCTTGGTTTGCTGGGCGAACGGATTGCCGCCACCGAAGCGATCGCCCATCAGGTCAACGAGCGTTTTGCCGAAGCCATGATCGAGCTGTCAGCACGGCTGGCTGCTCTGGAAGAGGCCGGTCAGGGCGGCGCGGGCGACGCGCGGCTGACTGCGGTTCTCGATGAGGTCCAGCGGATCGATGCGCGGGTCATTGCGCTTGACGCTCGGGTCAGCGAGGACCTGGCCCAGACCCGCCAAGCCCTGCATGAAGAGGTCAGCACCAGTCTTGCAGCCGGGATGGACAGCCGGTTTGCCGACCTTGCGCGGGCACTGGCCGCGCGGCTGGATGCCGCCGAGCAATCGTCCACCGCCACCATGGAACGGATTGGTGCGGAAGTCGGCAGGATCGCCGAGACCCTGGACAAGCGCGTTGCCACGCTGGAGAGCACTGCTGACCGGCCCGACAATGCCATGGCCTTCAAGCTGGAAGTGGCGAGGATCAGCCGTGCGATCGATGAACGCCTGACCCAGATCGAAGAGCGCGCTGTCGGAGGGCCAGAGGAGACCAGCCGCAAGATCGAGGCCCTCGGCCAATCGCTCGAAACCCGGATCAGCGGCATCGAACAGCGCAGTGTTGAAGCCGCGCGGGGCGCTGCCTCTGCCGCCAGCCAGGAGATGCAGGACCTGATCCGGCGCCTGGAGACCCGCCAGACCGAGGCAGCAGAGGCCCTGTCGCGGCGGATCGCCGATGCCGAAGAGCGGGCCGAGCGGCGCCTGGATGACCGGTTCCGGTCTGTCGAGCGCGAAATTGCAGCCGCAGAAGACCGTGCCAAGGCGGTTGCTGCCCCGCTGCACCGTGGCTTCGAAACGCTGCTTGACCGGATCGATTCGATGGAAACCGGCGAGATTGCCGGGTTTGCAGAGACGGTCAGCCCGCCAGACTACCGCGTCGGATTCGCCGCCGCTCCTGAGGCGGCACCCGCGCCTGCGCCCGCAGCGGCCTGGAAAGGCGGGTTCGCCAGCCCTTTCCCCGGTGATCCGGTTCCAACACCGGATGCGAACACCGGCCGCGGCGGGCCTGCCGCTTTTGAAGCACCTGGAAGCCCCCTGGAGGACCCGGCTGGCCTGTTTGATGATCCCTTGCTGATCGACGAGGCTGCCAGTGCAGACCCGTTCGGCACCGATCTTCTGCCGCAAGATGGGTATGGTGCAAGTATCGATGACACGGACATTGAAGTCTGGCCGATGGATGAGGTTGCCCCGCCTCCAACGGGACGCCAGTCTGGACCCGACTACCTCAGCAATGCGCGGCGCGCTGCGATCGAAGCAGCCCAGCAGGAAGCAACAGCCCGCGCTTCGACCCGTAAACCAAAGGCGGGCAAGCCTGCCAAACCGACCGCAAAGCCTGCTGCGAAAACCGCCAGGGGCAAGACTGATCCAGCGCAGGGCGGGCAGAAGGCCGCCCTGTCGCCGGTTGGCATGGTGGCGGCTGCGGGGCTGGTGCTGACCGCTGGTGTGGCAGGGTACAATTACCTGAACAATCAGTCGGCGCGCGATGAGATGCCCGAAGCTCTGGCGCGGGCCGCGGGCCCTGCAGCCGATCCTGCCACCGGTGCGAGGCCTGCCGAGGCCGCGGACGGCACAACCGCAGCCATAGCACCGCCAGTTGGCCTGCCAGTTGGTGCAGACACCATGCCACCCAGCGAGGCTGCGACTTCCGGGCCTCTGGAAGGAGCGCAAGCTGCGCGGCCGGGTGCGGCAGCATCAGACGGCGCCTCCACGGTGCCGGCACCCAAAGCTGCGACCGGGGCGCGCCCGGTCCGACCCGGCGCGCCCTCGCCACAGCTCGAACGGCTCTCCCGCGAGGAAGCAGCGCGCGCGCAAGCCGCCAGAGCAAGGGCCGCCCAACAGCCGCCGGCTCGCACTGCCACATCCACCTCGACCGCGGCCCGCGCCAGCCGTGAGGCCAGTGCCACCGCCCCGGCGCCCCGGGCCGCGACGCCGCGGATTGCCAGCACGGCCAGTGACCGTCCGGCACGCGCCCAACCGGCACGCGCTGATGCCGGTGCCCTGCTGACCGAGGCCCGCCAGCGGCGGCAATCCGGTGATGCTGCGGGGGCTGCCGCCCTGATGCGACAGGCAGCCGATGCAGGCAGTGTTGCAGCACAAAACGAACTGGCTGGAATGTATGAGCGTGGTGAAGGCGTCCCGCGTGACCTGACCCAGGCCCGCCGCCTCACCGAGCGCGCCGCTGCAGCTGGCAGCCGCCGGGCCCAGCACAATCTCGGCGTCTATTACACCGAGGGCGAGGCTGCCGCGCGCGATTACAACCGGGCGCAGGAGAGCTTCACAGCGGCAGCCCGGCGCGGCAATACAGATTCGCAATACAATCTTGGTGCCATGGCCGAGCAGGGACTTGGACGGGAAGCTTCGCGCGCCGACGCCGCCTATTGGTATGGAGTTGCCGGGCGCGGTGGCGATCAGGAGGCGGCCCGCCAGGCAGAACGGGTTCGCGCCCAGCTGACGCCAGAAGAGCAAAGCCAGGTGGATGCACGGATCGCAGGCTTCCAGCCAGAACCGGCGGTTGACGACTGATCACCTGGCTTGGCGCTGGGTCAGCGGACGTGTAGCGAAGCCGCATGCTGCAGTGTCGTTCCCTGACCAAACGCTTCGGCGCCAGGCTGGCGCTCGACCGGCTGGACCTGACACTGGAGGCCGGGGCCATCGTGGCCTTGCTGGGTCCGAATGGTGCAGGCAAGACAACCTGCATGCGATTGCTGTCCGGCGTTCTGGAGCCTGACGCCGGGGACATCAGCCTGTTCGGCCTGTCGCATGATGCCAATTCCGCGGTTGCACGCGCGCTGACCGGTTACCTGCCCGAAGGCGCCCCCTTGCAAGCCGATCTGACCGTGCGCGAACATCTGGAATTTGCTGCCGGGATCCGCGGCTTTGGGCGGCGCGAAACCGGTGCCATCGTCGCTTCGGTTGCCGCCGAAGCGTCAGTCGGGCCCTATCTTGATACTCCGGTCCGCCACCTGTCCAAAGGGTACAGGCGCAGGGCGGCGCTGGCTGCAACACTGGTCGGCGGGCCCGAGCTCTTGCTGCTGGATGAGCCGACGGACGGTCTTGACCCGATCCAGAAGCAGGTGACCCGAAGCCTGCTGCAACGCTTGAAGCCGGGCAGGATCATTTTGATGTCCACGCATGCACTGGACGACGTGGAAGCGATTGCAGACCGGGTCGTGCTCCTTGCCAATGGCAGACTTGTGGCCGACGAACCGGTGGCGGCATTCAGAGCACGCGCGCTGCGAGCCGGCGGGGCAGGCGGAATTGGCGGCTTGGAAACCGTCTTTGCCGAACTGGCTGGTGAACATGGCCACACCGGGAGGGTGGGAGGATGAGCCTTCGCCTGCCGGGAGCAGTGTTCCAGATTGCACGACGGGAGTGGCGGATCGCCTTTGCAGGCCCCACCGTCAGCATCTTTCTGGCCGCTTTTGCCGCATTGTCCACGTTGCTGGCCTTCGAAACCGGCGGCCTGTTCGAAGCGGGCCTGGCCGAACTCACAGCCTGGTTCCAGTTCCTGCCCTGGCTCTTGTGCGTGTTTGCCCCCGCGCTGACCATGAGCATCTGGTCAGGCGAGCGACGTGAAGGCAGCCTCGAATATCTGCTCAGTCTTCCAGCCTCGCCGCTGGCGCTGGCGTTGGGCAAATTCCTGACCGCCTGGGCGCTGGCGGTGATGGCGCTGATCGTGGTCCTTCCGCTCTGGCTGATGCTGGGGCTGCTGGGGCCGGTGGATCATGGGGCGACGCTGGCAACACTCTTCGGCAGCATCCTGGTGTGTGGTGCGACGGTTTCGGTCAGTCTGGCCGCCGGGGCACGGGCCGCCAATCCCAGTGTTGCCTTCATGCTGGCGGCGGCACTGTGTGTGGCGCTGACGGCGCCGGGGCTTCCAATTGTCGAAGGCGCGCTGGCTGGGGTGGCGGGTGCGCCGCTGGCCGCAGCAGCCCGCGGCATGACGCTTTTGGGCCAGTTCGAAGGCTTGCAGCGCGGTGTGATCGATGCGGCAACAGTGGTCTATTGTCTCGGGATGATGGCGGCTGGTGTGGCGATCAGCGCAGCCCAGATCACGCCACCCGCACCTGCGTCCCCTGACCGGGAAGACGGGGCAGACCAGCCCGAGACCGGAGGAACGGCCTCCGCTCTGGCGGCGCTGGCAACACGCTGGTACACTCCGGCTCTGATCGTCGGCATCGCACTTGCGTTCGCAGGCACGGCGTTGCTGGCCCGAATCGCGCTGCCGGGCATCCGGCTCGATGCGACCGAGGCCCGGCTGTATACACTTTCACCGGCGACCCGTTCGGTGCTGGCAGGCCTCGACACCCCGGTGGACGTCACGCTCTATGTCCCCGCGACCGGGCAGGGCCTTGACCCGGCCTATCAGTCCTATGCCGGGCGGGTTCAGGACCTGCTGGCCACTTATGCCCGGCGGTCTGGTGGCCGGTTCCGCTTGATCGTGCAGCGGGTTGCCCCGTTCTCGCTGGCCGAGGACAAGGCGTTGGAAGGGGGGCTGGTGCCCTTGGAGACTTCGGCCGGTGGGGTACCGGCCTGGTTTGGACTGACACTGGTCAATGCCGTGGACCAGATGGTGTCGATCCCCGCGCTTGATCCGGCGACCGAGGGGCGCCTCGAATATGACGTCACCGCAGCGCTGGTGCGGCTGCAGCAAGAGACACCGCCCGGGATTGCAGTGTTGAGCGATCTTCCCTGGCTGTTTGCCAGCGAACCGGGAAGCGCGGAGGGTCGGCCGGTTGCGCCCGTCGCATCGAAACTGGTCGAAAACCATCCGGTGACCGTGCTGGCACAGGACTTCGACGCAATCCCTGACGACATCGCCGTTCTGGTGATAGCCCAGCCGTTCGACCTCACACCCTGGCAGAGCTGGCTGGTGGACCAGTTCGTGTTGCGGAAGGGTCGGCTGGTGATGGCGCTGGACCCGGCCCTGTCGGCAGGACGCGACGTGGGGGGGCGGGCCGGGCTGGGCGGCGCCTTGGGCGACCTGCTGGGCGGGTGGGGACTGCGCGTGTCCGATCAGGCCACCGCCGACCGGGAAGGCGCTTTGCCGGTGCAGGTCTCTGTCGGTGGGCGCGGCATGGTGGTGCCGCATCCGTTCTACTTCGCCATTCCGCAAGCCGGGCTATCGCAGAACGACCCGGTGACTGCTCCCCTGCAAGCCGGTGTCCACTTTGCCACGGCAGGGGCGGTTTCGCTTGCTCCTGGCAGTCCGTTGCGACTGGAACCGCTCGCCACGACCAGCCCGCAATCGCGCGCCTTCCCGGCCCGGTTTGCCTTGTCTGGCGCCGGACCCGAACAAGTGCTGGCCGATTGGCCAAGCTCGGACGGACCAACCCTGATTGCAGCAAGAATCACGGGACTTCTGGACAGCGCAACCGCAGGACAGCCGCCACCTCCGGCCCCAGACGGTGCCCCGGCTGTAGCCCGCCCTGCCCTTCAGCGCTCGACCGGCCCGGTCAGCATTTACCTGTTTGGTGACGCCGATTTCCTGTACGATGGGCTCTATCAGGGGCAGAATGGGCCGGTTGCCGACAATGAGGCCCTGTTTCTCAATGTCGTCGACGCGCTGGCAGGCGGTACCCAGCTGGCGCAGGTGCGCTCACGCCCGATCCGGGCACGGCGGCTGGACGTGATCGACCGGCTGCGAACCCGGTCGCAAAGCCAGCTTCTGGAAGAGCAGCGGGCCCTGGAAGTCCGGGTGGAGGAGCTTGATCGGCGCCTTGCAGGACAGGCTGGACAGACCTCTGGCGCCCAAGGCAATGGCGCCCGGCCAGATGACGCGGAGCAGGCCCGCTTCCGGCGGGAACTGATTGCCGCACGCCAGCGGTTGCGGACTTTGCAGACGGCCACCAGCCACCAGATCGGCACGATCCGCACCGGCATGATCGTCGTTTGCGCCGGCCTCGTGCCCTTTGCCTGGCTTGGGCTTGGCTTCGGATTGTTCTGGCGCCGCCAGCGCAAGGCACGCCTGCAGTGGGAGGCCGCCGCATGAAGGGCCCGCGCCACCAGAGGCGCAGAAGAACACTGGCAACAGTGTGGCTTCTGGCCCTGTCCAGTATCGGGCTGGCGACGGGTGTGTCTGTGCTCCAGACGCACACCACCGGGCCTGACCGTGGAAAGCCGGTGCTGGCAGGGGTGCAGCGGGCCGAAACCGAGGCGTCAACCATCCAGGTTCGCCTGCCTGCGGGCGTTTACACTCTTGCGCGCACGCCGACAGGCTGGGTGTTGCGAGAACGAGGCAATTATCGCGTCAAACCTGCAGCCGTGGAAGCGCTGCTGACAGCGCTGGGCGGACTGCGCGACGGGCAGAAACGGACCAACGATCCGGCCTTGTTCGACACGCTGGCTGTGGCCAATCCAGAAGACTTCGGCAACGGCGTGCGGATCACGGTGACTGGCAAGACTGGAACGTCGTTGGCCGACGTGCTGGTCGGGCAGCGTGGCGCGACCTTCTATGTGCGGCAGGCCGGTGACAATCAGGTTTATCGCGGGTCGGGCCGATTTCCCGATCTGCGCCAACCAGCCGCCTGGCTGGACTTCGATTTCCCGCCGGTTGATCCCGAGCGCATCGAGCGGCTTGATGCCACACTGGGTGGCATGACCTATGCAGTGGTGCGCAGGCCGGACGGTGGGTTCGGGCCCGAAACAGGCAGCGGAGGCACTGCCGCAAGTGGCAACGCGAACGCCACTGCAGCTGTGCTGGCTGTGACCGGCTTCCAGCCAGAGGACGTCCGGCAGTCAGGCCAGTCGGGGCCAGCGGTACTGGCAAGTCATGTCTGGCAATTGCGTGATGGTCGAACCATCGGCGTGGATGTCGTGGAGCTTGATGACAATGGTGGCTGGGTGCGAACATCCGCCAGCGCGCCAGCGGGCAGTTCTGCTGCCATCCGGGACTGGGTTGGCGACTGGAACGGGCGCGCAGATGGCCGCGACATGTTCCTGCGTTCCCCGGTCCTTGCCCCGTTTCTGTTCACCAAAGACCAGGTCGAAACCGAACCGACTGGCGCCCCGGAGTGACCCGGCCCCCGGAGCTGTGGCCGGACGCTGTGGTCAGGCGGCGACCACCTGCAGCAGATCGGCCTCTTGCACCGAGCGTGCCGCATTCATGATGTCGGCAATGGAAATTTCACGGAAGTTGCGGGCCACCAATGTCACTGTTGCCGGACCACGGGGGGCGACCCGCGCCACCACCCGTACCGCCGGGTTGACCAGAGCCACGGTGGGGGCGCCAGCCGTGGCGGCCAGGATGGTCATGTCGCTTTCGCCGCCCACCGCCACAGTGGATTCCCGCGCGAGCTGGATGAATTGTACCAGGTCGAGCCGCGCCGTCAGATCCAGCGCATCAGGAACCGATTTGCGGATGGCACCGGCAAGCGGGACCGCGCCCGGCCCGCCGGCAACCACCGGCTTCAAACCCCGCCGTTCCATGGCTTGGGCCAGCTCAACATAGCGCGCGACCGGCCATTGCACCGCGGCGTGGCCGGCCAGCGCCTCGGGCAGGATCAGGCCGAACCTCCCTTTGATCCCCTGCTGGGAAGCCTGTGATGGCGCGCCTGCGGGCTGCATCAGCCAGCTCACGTCCGGTAGTGGCGCCGAACCCAAGGGATAGCCGTTCGCAGGCCCCAGCCCGGCCAGACACAATTGTTCACCATGCCGGTCCAGCCGGTGCAAATCGGCGGCGCCACGGTCTGGATGGGGATGCGAACACCCCTCGGCGGTCCCGGACCAATAGGGCTTGCGCGGCCAGAACCGGCGCAGGAATGCCGATGTCTGGTCGGTATTGGTCAGGTCGTAGACAACATCGATCCTGGAGAACACAAGGCGCCAGCGCGCGGCCATCCGTTCCATCGGCTTGCCCGGTGTCCACCGGGTTTCGACCTGATCGACATGGGGGCACAGCTTGAACAGTCGGGTCAGGCCCGGCTCGGTCATCACGATCAGTGTGGACCCCGGGTGATGTGTCCGGATCATTTTGAGCGGCGCCAGTGCCAGCACCGCATCGGACAGCCCACCACAGATCATCACGGCCACCCGCCGCGCTTGTGAAGGGATTGGCGCCGGACCGGCAGATGCCAGAACAATCGATTTCCCTGTCAATGGCCGGCCTCCCGCAGGAGCTCGCGATACACGCCAAGGGTCTGCGACTGCAAGCTTTGCTTCGAGAACGTGCTGCGCACTCTGGCCATTGCCGCAATGCCCATGGTTTCCCGCTCGCTCACTGGCATAGCCAGCAGCTGTTCCAGTGCGCCTGCCAGTGCTGCGCTGTCACCGGGCGCCACCAACAGTCCGGTGTCGCCGGGAGCGATCACCTCCAGCGCGCCCCCATGGGCTGCGGCCACCACCGGCACCCCCATCGCGCCTGCCTCGGCTGCCGTGCGCCCGAACGCTTCAGGGTCGGTCGACGGGCAGGCCACCACATCAGCCAGCAAGAGCGCAGCTGGCATGTCATCACAATGGCCGACCAGCCGCACGTTTCCCTCCAGTCCGTGCCTTGCAATCGCGGTTTTCAGGCTGGCGGTATAGTCGTGGCGCCCCTGATCGTCTCCGACCAGCAAGCCGATGGCGGCCCTGCCCTGCCCTGCCAACCGGGCCAGCGCTTCAATCAGGACCAGCTGGCCTTTCCAGGCGGTCAATCGACCTGGCAACATGATCACAGGCAAATCGGCAGGCGCATCGGAAAGCCACGACGCACGCAGGGCCGCCACGCGGTCTGGCGTGACAGCGTCGCGGTCAAACCGGTCAAGATCGACACCGCGCGGGATCACCCGCAACCGGTCAGGTGCCACACCATGAGTGGAGATCACATGATCGGCGGTGAATTGCGAGTTGGCGATCACCAGATCGCCGCGCGCCATGACACCATTGTACCAGCGTTTCAGCCCTGATCGTCCATTATAGATCCCGTGATATGTCGTGACGAACGGAACCCCGGACCGGCGGGCCGCGATCAGGCCGCTCCAGGCCGGTGCGCGCGAGCGGGCGTGGACCAGCTCGATCCCGTACTGCCGGATCAGGTTCTCCAGCCTGCCGGGGTTGGCCTGCAGAACCTGCCACGGCGACTTGGTCGCAGCATCGGCGATATGGACGCGGGCACCAGCGGCGTTGAGCGCTGGAACCAGCCTGCCACCGGAAGTCCACACATGAGCCTGCCCGCCAGCAGCGACAATGGCCTCGGCGACATCGACCGTGGTGCGCTCGGCGCCTCCAGTGCCCATGTCGGGGATCAGTTGCAGTATCCGCATCGGGGGCCTGTGGCACAAGTGGCTTGCGGTTTCAGCCCCCAAGACGCACTTTGCCCGCCATGATGCAGCTTTCAGCCCGGATAAGACTTTGACCACCCGGAACGCCCCTGACGTCCTGACCTCCAGAGATGGACACACGCTGGCGTGGAGAGGTCACCAGGGAAAAGGGCCAACACTTGTCTGGCTGGGCGGGCTTCATTCCGACATGGAGGGGTCCAAGGCACAGGCTCTGCATCAATGGGCCCGCGAAACCGGTCGCAGCTTCCTGCGTTTCGACTATCGCGGCCACGGCCAGTCTGAAGGCGCGTTCGAGGATTGCACCATCGACATGTGGCGCGACGATGCGATCGAGGTGATTGACCGGCGTACACATGGGCCGCTCGTGCTGGTGGGGTCGTCGATGGGCGCATGGATGGCGCTGCTGGCCGCGCGCGCAAGGCCCGCACGCGTTGTCGGCCTGTTTCTGATCGCCCCGGCGCCGGACTTCACCGAGGTCCTGATGTGGCAGACCTTCCCGGCCGAAGTGCGGGCCGAAATCGAGGCCGAAGGCTCATGGCTGCGCCCGTCGGCTTACGATGGTGGCGGGTACAGGATCACACGGGCGCTGATCGAGAGCGGGCGGAGCAATCTCGTCCTCGACCGGCCGATCCTGTTCGACGGGCCGGTGCGCCTGTTACAGGGTCAGGCCGATCCGGATGTGCCATGGCAGAACACACTGGCGCTGATGGACCTTTTCCCGGGACTGGATGTTCAGCTGACCCTCGTCCGCGATGGAGACCATCGGCTGTCACGCCCTTCCGATCTGGCCCTGATGCTGGCCATGATTGGCGATCTCGTTGCCTCTATTCCTTGAGCCGCAACTGGAAGATCGACTTGGCGATGTCGCCGAGTGTTTCGCTGAGTTGCGATGCATCCACGGAAAATGCGCGATCGGGATCGCCCGCACAGGCAGCCAGTTTGGCCACGGCAGTCGCATCGGAGATGTTGACGGCCACGGTGTAGAGCTCGACGTTGCGATCTTCGCGGATTTCCTCGCACCAGGCTTCCATCC
>JALOSP010000005.1 GCA_025458365.1 Hyphomonadaceae bacterium | reverse complement strand
CATGTATGAAGCCGCCAAGATCGACGGCGCCTCGCCCTGGCAGCGGTTCACCATGATCACACTTCCCAGCCTGAAGCCCGCGCTCCTGCCTGCCATCATCGTTTCGGTGGTCTGGACCTTCAACATGTTCAACGTGATCTTTCTGGTCAGTGCGGGCCAGCCCTCGGGCGGGACTGAAATCCTGATCACACGAGCCTACAAGGTCGCGTTCGAGGAATATCGATACGGCTATGCCGCCGCCTATTCGGTGGTGATCTTCCTGATCCTGCTGATGTATGGCGTGTTCCAGGTGCGCGCGACCAAAGCCACGGAGGCCAACGCATGAGCCACGGCGAAACCTCCACCGAGAAGGCCCCACTGTGGGTCCATCCGATCATCTGGCTGATCATCTTTGTCGCGCTCTATCCGATCTTTTGGGTCGTGGCGCTGGCGTTTTCCGGCAGTCAGGAGCTGGGGCTGGCCGACATGCCCGCCAATCCCGGCTTCTGGGATCACATCCGGGCCGCCACGCCATTGCCTGAAACCTGGAGCCTCGACAATTTCATCGGAGTCTGGGCCGAGCAGCCTTTCGGCATCTGGATGGCCAACAGTCTGATCGTGTCGGGCCTGACCACGATTGTCGGCGTGGCGGTGGCGTGCACGGCGGGCTACGCGTTTTCCCGCTTCCGGTTTGCGGGACGCGAGACCGGCATGACCATGTTCCTCGTCACCCAGATGTTTCCGGGCACGCTCATGCTGATCCCGCTCTACATCATCGTGGTCGAATGGCTCAGCCTCGACAATTCGATCTGGGCACTGGTGATTGTCTATTCGGTGACCGCCGTGCCCTTTTGCGTGTGGATGCTGAAAGGCTATTTCGACTCGATCCCCACCGAGATAGAGGAAAGCGCTATCATGGACGGTTGCTCCCCGGGCCGCGTATTCTTCGAGATCGTGCTGCCGCTGGCCCGCCCCGCCGTCGCGGTCACGGCCCTGTTCAGCTTCATGACGGCGTGGAACGAGTTCATTCTGGCCGCGACCTTCATGGATGACGACAGCAAATACACCGCCCCCGTCGGTCTGCGGTTCTTCGTGTCGGACTTCACCGCCCAATGGGGGTATTTCGCGGCGGGCTCGCTGATGGTGTCGCTGCCCGTGGTGGTCTTGTTCCTGTTCCTGCAACGCTATCTCGTCAGCGGGCTGACAGCGGGTGGGGTGAAGGGGTAAATCGCTCCCATCACCCGTTTTCGGGATTGCATCCAACCGCGTGACCGGGTTTGCTGTGCCCATGACCCTTACAGTTTCCCCAGGCGCGCCGGTTTCCGGCGTCTTCATCCTCGAAGACGATCCGGTCCTGCGCGATCGCCTGACCCGGCTTCTGGCTGCCAGCCCGCAGTTTGATGTGCTGGCCGCAGCCGGATCGCTATCAGAGGGGCAGGCACTGCTTGCTGACCTGCCCACACCGCCAGACATCTGCCTGGTGGACCTGGGCATGCCAGACGGGTCGGGATTGGAGCTGATCCGGGCGGCAAAGCGACTGCCTGCCACCAAAGTGCTGGTGTTCACCATGTTTGGTGATCAATCCAGCGTGCTGAACTCGCTCGAGGCCGGTGCCGACGGTTTCGTGTTGAAGGACAGCAAGCCCGATGATCTGATCGAGGCGCTGCAATCGACATTGAATGGCGGGGCACCGATCAGTGCGGCGGCGGCCTCCCATCTGCTGCGCCATTTGCGCGCGTCACCCGGACCAGCCAGCCAGCCCCCGGCCGCGCAGACCGTGGCACCCAAAGTGGTGGATGATTTCGGTCTGACCCCGCGCGAGAAAGAGCTGCTGGAACTGTTGGCGCGCGGCTTCAGCCAGAAGGACGTGGCCCGGATCAGCAATATCTCACCCCACACCGTCAGCGCACATATCAAATCGATCTATGCCAAGATGGCGGTGAACTCGCGCAGCGAGGCGGTGTTCGAGGCCGTGCAGAGCGGCCTGCTCGATCTGGGTGTCACGCGCGCCTGAACCATTGTCGCGATACCGGGCGGGCCTAGCTCTGCGCGCATGCCCAAGCCCCACCCTGTTCAGGCCGATCTGTTCGGCACCAGACCTGCCGCCCAAACCGCCGCGCCGCACCTTGCAAACTGGGAGCCCACCCGTGCTGCCGGTCTTGCCCGGCTCGACGCATTCGTGCCGTTCGCCGGTCGCGCTTATGCGGCTGACCGCAACACCGACCGCGGTCCGCAAGACCGATCCAACGTGTCAGCTCTGTCGCCGTGGCTGCGCAGGCGGCTGATCACCGAGGACGAGGTGATTGCCGCTGTGCTGCGACGCCACAGTCCTGCTGCTGCGGAGAAGTTCATCCAGGAAGTCTGCTGGCGCACCTATTGGAAGGGCTGGTTGCAGATGCGGCCAGGCGTGCTGGAGCGGTTTGATCGCGAACGCGGCAGCTTGCGCGACAGTCTGGCAGACAACCGCCCGCTCGCCCGGCGGATGGCCGATGCGATGACCGGTGCGACCGGGATCGACTGTTTCGATGCCTGGGTGGCTGAACTGGTGACGACCGGCTGGCTGCACAATCATGCCCGCATGTGGTTTGCCAGTATCTGGATTTTCACCTTGAACCTGCCGTGGCAGCTGGGTGCCGATTTCTTCTACAAGCACTTGCTGGACGCCGATCCGGCATCCAACACCCTGTCATGGCGCTGGGTTGCCGGCCTGCACACGCCGGGCAAGCACTATCTGGCGCGCGCCGATAACATCACCCGCAACACCGGGGGCCGGTTCGATCCGCGGGGCCAGTTGAACGAGACCGCATTGCCTTTGCAAGAAGACCCTCTGCCGGTCACACCAACCGGGCTGGCACAGGCCGAACCGCTGCCGCCGGGGCGGTTTGCCGTGCTGTTGCATGATGATGATCTGCTGATCGCCTCATGGTGTCCGGCTGATCGTGTTACGGCACTGGCCGCCCTGGACAGCCAAACTGCAAGCCAACCCGACAGCCCAACGGGCCGGTTCCGCACGGCAGCCTTGAACCACGGGCTTGCACTGGCCACGCACTGGTGTGGCGCGCCTGATGGCGGACTTCGTGATGAGAACGGCATTCTGGCCTGGGCAGCCCATCACCCGGTGATCGTGACGCCTGAGGCCCCTGTCGGGCTGACCGGATGGGCGCTGGACCGCTTGGGGGCCAGGCTTGCAGCTCAAGGCTCCCGGCTGGTGCGGGTGCGCCGGGATTGGGACAGCCGCGCCTGGCCGCATGCACGGGCAGGGTTCTTCAAGCTGAAGGAGAAGATCCCGCAGCTCATTGCCCATCTGGGCTGAAGGTCGCGGCAAAGAGGTCAAGCTGCGCATCGACCCCGGCAGCCAGCTTGCGCGGCGCCCTGGCCCTGTTCTGGCCACCACGGACCCCGCTCTTGCGGCTGCCGTGCTGGTTCTGGATGGTGCGCGCTTCGGATGCGAAGGCGCCTGTCTTGCGAAGGCCCCAAACCGCATCGCGCGCGGCGCGGGCAGCGGCCAGATGGTCGGTGATCGGTGGCGGATAGGCAAGCGTGCCCGCCCCCGGCCAGAGCCATGGTTCCTGAATGAAGGCATCGGGCACGGCTGCCAGCTCCGGCAGCCAGCGCCGCACGAATGCACCGTCCGGGTCCTGATCATGGCCTTGCTTGACCGGATTGTAGATCCGCACCGTATTGATCCCGGTGACCCCCGATTGCATCTGCACCTGTGGCCAGTGGATGCCCGCCTCATAGTCGGTGAACAGACGCGCCAGCACCTGACCGGTTTCCTGCCACGGCAGCCAGAGATGATAGCTGGCGACTGCCATCACCATCGCCCGCATCCGGAAGTTCAGCCAGCCGGTGGCGATCAGGCTGCGCATGCAGGCATCGACAAATGGCCAGCCCGTGGTGCCGCTGGCCCAGGCGGCGAGGCGGGCCGGATCACCCGGTATCGGGCGCAGGCCCCGGCAGGCGCTGTGCAGTTCGCGCCATTCCAGCGCCGGTTCATCTTCCAGCTTCTGCATGAAGTGGCAGTGCCAGTGCAGCCGGGCATCAAATGAGGACAGTGAACCTGCCCACACCCGGTCTGGCGCCTGCATCTGTGCGGATTTCAGCCGGTGGTTCACCTCGCGCAGGCTGATCGCGCCATGCGCCAGATAGGGAGAGATGCGCGAACAGGCGGTCTCCCCGCCCAGTGGGCTGGACATGGCTGTACGATAGGTCCGCCCGCGCTGGATCAGGAAGCTCTCCAGCCGCTCCAGCCCGGCGCGCCGCCCGCCCGGTTGACGACCGGGACAAGGGTCGTCAGCCAGCCCAAGGGCGTGGCCCGTGGGGAGAGGGTGGCTTGCGAGCTGGCCTGTCACCATGTGCAACCGCAATGGCGCGTCGAGAACCGGTTCTGCCATGCGGCGATCCCAGGCCCTGGCCCAGCCCACCCGCGTCCGGATGCGCCGGATCACCCCGGTCTGAGGCATCTCATGCCAGGCGACGCCAGCGCCACCCGCCCAGGCCTGCACCGCCAGATCGCGCTGGTAGGTCCAGCTATTGCCGGTCTCCTCATGGCTCCAGATCGCGTCGGCCCCGGTTTCCTCCACCAGAGCCGACAGCACGGCCACGGCATCGCCGACCCGCACCAGCAACTGGCCTCCAATGGCGTCAATCGCACTGCTGAGTTCGGCCAGTGTTTCGGCCACAAACGCCCACTGCCGCCCGGACGCATCCGGTTGGCGCCACAGCTCCGGCTCCACCACATGGATCGCGACCACGGGCCCAAGGGCGGCCGCCTGCACCAGGGGCGCATGGTCTGCCAGGCGCAGGTCGCGTTTGAACCAGACGATTTGAGGTTTCGGGCCCGTCACACCGCTTCAGTTAGGCTCCCGGCGTCACCTGCCAAGCACCCGGACATGGTTCTGCATTGCGATCTTGCATCGCCGCGAGTCTCTCTATGGTGAAGGCTGGGGTGATCGCTGGGACATCCCGTTGCATGCGCGTGCGAGGCTGTCAGAATGACAACCATGGACAAGGTCATCCAGTTCCCCGGCCCGAAGGCCGCCACCGCCGATCAGGCGCAGGATCTCAACAGCCTGCTGAAGGGCCTGTCGCCGTCGATGGGTGCTGAAGTCTATGTGTTTGCCAAGGTGCGTGCCGAAGCCATGACAGAGGCAATGCGGACCGAGCTTGAACCAGTTCTGGAATATCGCGAGCCTGAAGGCATCACCGTCATCACCACGCAGGACCGGGCCAGGGCGGCCGGTCTGCGCGGGATTTTCCCGTGCCACCGGATCACGCTGCATGTGGATTCGCAGCTCGAGGCGGTTGGCCTGATGGCGGCGGTCACCGGCGTGCTGGCGTCTGAAGGCATTCCGGTCAATCCGGTCAGCGGGTTCCACCATGACCATTTGTTCGTGCCGCTCGACCGGGCCGGGGATGCGCTGGAAGTGCTTGAAGCACTGTGGGCCGACGCCCAGGAAGAAGGCTTTGATTTCTTCGGCCCCGACGAGGATTTCGACTTCGACAATGATGACGAGGAGCCGTTCTGAGGCATGGGATTCGGGTGTCTGTTCGAAGCGATCCCGGCGCATTGCATCAGAGTGAATGTTGTCTTTTTCCCGGATGAGTGCCAAAGGTTGCGGCCTGTTGGTGGTGGGAGCTGGGCATGCACGTTGAATCTCGCAAACCGGGCGCAAAGGCCCTGATTCGCGCAACCGTCGCCTTGCTGGCTGTCGTGGCCGGGCCGCTGGCCACAGCCCAGCCCAACTCCGCGCGCGAAGATGCCCCGGATCGCTTGAGTGAAGCAGTGGCAGGCGCTGCTCTGGCGATGGAACGCACCCTTCAGTTTGACCGGTTTGATCTGCGTGAACCGCGATCCCAAGCCTTCTGGGAGGTTCGGGCCGGGCAATTGGAGGATCATGCCAAAAGTTGCATCGAGCGCAATCGCGGCCAGGAGACGCGGTGCCTGGCAGCCCTGATCGATCTTCGTAACGCATACAGAGAGGCCGGACGCCATGTTCCGGCTGCCAATGCGCTTGGCCAGATCCAGCAGATCGCCACGCTTTCGCTGGGCGTCGGCCATCCGGTCAGCCTTGTCGCCGGGTTCGAGCAATGCCTGCCCATGCCGACGCAGGCGATCTCGCCAGCCACCCGAGCGTGTTTGCAATCCGCGCTTGATCGCGGCCAGGCTGATCTGGCCGACCAGCCCTGGCTCATCGAGTCGATGACGCTGACGGCACTCTCGGTATTGAATGAAGCCGATCAAACCATTGGGGAAGCGGGAGACAATCCCATGGACGTCGCGTCTGCGCTGGTCGCTCGCGCCGCAGTGCGGCTGGGCGAACAGGATGCGCGTGTCCTGGACTTGAACACAGACCTTGCCGCCATGCTGCTGGCAGGCGGGCGTGTCGAACAAGGCCTGACGCTTGCTCGCGCCAATGCTCGCATTGCACGGCGGATCTATCGCTCTGATTCACCTGACTTGCAGGCCATCCTGCTCGCGGCGGGCGTCGCTGAAAGCATGGTGGGCAATCATGGTACAGCTATCCGGCAGGTGCAGGCCGCACTGGCACAGCTCGAGCGGCTGGAAGGGCCGGACAGTACAAAACTGGTCAGCCCGCTCAATTCCTTGACTTACGTGCTGTTTGGAAAGGGGGACTATGCAGCTGCAGAGGCGAGTGCACGGCGTGCTGTGGCGATCGGAGAATTGACCCTGCCTGGGAGCAGGGTCTTGGCCGCGAGCCTGAACAACCTTGCAGCGTCATTACAGCTTCAAGAGCGAGCGGTCGAAGCTTTGCCTTATATGGAACGGGCGCTGGCCATCACCCAGTCGATTTTTGGGCCATCTGGTCTCCAGACCCTGACAATGCGCAACAATCTGGCCCAGAACCTGATCGATACTGGCAAGCGTCGGGAAGGGATTTCCATGCTGGTCGATACGCTTGCGCGGATGGACAGTTCTTACGCTGTGGATCACCCGCTGCGTCTGGCGACCCGCTCAAACCTCTGTCTGGCGCGCGAACCCGTGTCGACGCCTGTCGAAAACCTCAAATGCTACGAGGACCTGCTGAACGACGGGGCAGAGGCGGTCGGCGTTGATGACCGCTTCTTTGCCGATGCCACCGATGGTGTGCGCACCGCGCTGCGGCAGCTGGGGAGGCGGGACGAAGCCAGGCGTTACCGTCGGCCCCTGACACGTCCACTCAAATGACCGAAGAACGGACAGCCGCGATGGCGTCCATTGGTTCTGACGGCCCGCTGCGCCACCGTGTCTGGACACTTCAGACTGGAGGCGTCTGCCCTTGGACAAGCCCGCCACCCCTGCATCCACTGAAACGACCCGGCCATTGCTCGACCGGGCGGCAACGCCGCGCGATCTGAAAGCTGTCGCCGAATCCGATCTGGCCGCGTTGGCAGGCGAGTTGCGGGCCGAAATGATCGAGACCGTATCACAAACCGGAGGCCATCTGGGATCCGGCCTCGGCGTTGTCGAACTGACGGTGGCCCTGCACCATGTGTTCGACACGCCCGATGACATCCTGATCTGGGACGTCGGCCATCAGGCCTATCCGCACAAGATGCTGACCGGGCGCCGCGCCGCCATGCCGACGATCCGGCAGGAAGGCGGACTGTCCGGCTTCACCAAGCGGTCAGAGAGTGTCTATGATCCGTTCGGTGCTGCCCATGCGGCCACCTCGATCAGTGCGGCATTGGGCTTTTGTGTCGCACGGGACCGGGCCGGGGAGGACCACCGGCATGTGATCGCGGTGATCGGAGACAGCTCGCTGCCGTCCGGCATGGCGTTGGAAGCACTGAATTCGGCGGCCGACACCACCAAGCGGTTGATCGTGATCATCAATGACAACCAGATGTCGATTGCCGGGGCAGTCGGTGCGCTCGACCGCTGGCTGGAAAGCCGCAACGGCGGCGATGGCGGGCATTTCGAGGACCTGGGGCTGGCCTATCACGGGCCGGTGGACGGCCATGACATGGATGCCCTGCTGGCCGCATTGAAGGCCGCCAAGGCGGAAGTGAACCGCCCGGTCGTGCTGCATGTGCGCACGCAGAAGGGCAAGGGCTTTGCCCCTGCCGAGGCCGATAGCGAGTTCATGCATGGTGTGGTCTCGTTCGATGTGAACAGCGGGCGCCAGTTCAAGCCGATCCCGGCAGCGCCCAGCTACACTGACGTGTTTGCCCGCAGCCTGATCGGCGAAGCGCAGGCTGATCCGGCGATTGTCGCGATCACGGCCGGCATGCCCACCGGCACCGGGCTTGGCAAATTTGCTGCCGCTCTGCCGGGCCGGATGTATGATGTCGGCATCGCCGAACAGCATGCGGTGACTTTTGCGGCTGGCATGGCGGCAGGTGGGCTCAAGCCCTTCTGCGTGATCTATTCGACCTTCCTGCAGCGTGGCTATGATCAGGTGGTGCATGATGTGGCGCTGCAGGGTCTGCCGGTGCGCTTCATGCTGGACCGGGCGGGTCTGGTGGCCGCTGACGGGGCCACGCATTGTGGCGCGTTTGACATCAGCTATCTTGGCACGCTGCCCGGCATGGTCGTGATGGCGGCAGCCGACGAGGCCGAGCTGATGCATATGGTGGCCACCGCGGCGGCCATCGATGATGCGCCGTCTGCGGTTCGCTATCCGCGCGGCAATGGTGTCGGGGTCGATCTGCCTGAGCGTGGCACGGTCTTGAAACTGGGGCAGGGGCGGGTGCTGCGCGAGGGCACAAGTGCGGCCATCCTGTCCTTCGGCCACCGGCTGGATTCAGCGCTGGATGCCGCAGACCAGCTGGAGGCTTTCGGCGTTTCCACCACCGTGGCAGACGCCCGTTTTGCAAAGCCGCTCGATGAAAGACTGATCGCCTGGCTCGCCCGCGAGCACGAGATCCTGGTAACCGTGGAAGAAGGCGCGATGGGCGGGTTTGGCGCCTTCGTGCTGCATGCACTGGCCCGTTCTGGCATGCTGGATCGCGGCCTGAAGGTCCGCACCATGCACATGCCTGACCGGTTCCTCAATCACGCGACGCCCGCCTCCCAGATTGCCGAAGCCGGACTCAGCGGCACCCATATCGCCCGGACCGTGCTGTCGGCACTGGGCCGCACGGCCCGCCGCTCGTGGCTGGTGTCGCAAGCCCGCTCACTCGAATTCCTCTCCACGGTGCAGTGACCATGACCCGCCCAGCTTTTCCATTCTCCGCCATCGTCGGGCAGGAGGCCATGAAACGGGCGATCCTGATCGCCGCCACCGATCCCAAGGTCGGCGGTGTGATGGTGTTCGGTGATCGCGGCACTGGCAAGTCCACCGCCGTGCGCGGGCTTGCGGGGCTTTTGCCGCCGATCAAGGTGGTGGCCGGTGACCCCTATAATCGCGACCCGGCAGAGCTGGATGGCAGGTCCGCCACCGCCACAGTGCCGGTTCCGGTGGTGGATCTGCCACTGGGCGCCACCGAAGACCGTGTGGTCGGTGCGCTCGATATCGAAAAGGCGCTGACCAAGGGCGAAAAGGCGTTCGAGCCGGGTCTGCTCGCCCGCGCCAATCGCGGCTTTCTCTATATCGACGAGGTCAATCTGCTGGAGGACCATCTGGTCGATCTTCTGATCGATGTGGCGGCCAGTGGCGAGAATATTGTCGAGCGTGAAGGCTTGAGCATCCGCCACCCGGCGCGCTTCGTGCTGATCGGCTCTGGCAACCCCGAAGAAGGCGATCTGCGCCCGCAATTGCTGGACCGGTTCGGCCTGTCGGTAGACGTCCGTACCCCGACTGACCTTGCCCAGCGGGTCGAGGTGATCCGGCGTTGCGATGCCTATGATCACGATGCTGCCGGTTTCGTGGCCAGCTGGAAAGCGCGTGACAAGGCGATTGCCCGCCAGCTGACCAAGGCACGCAAGGCCCTGCATTCGGTTGATGTGCCGACTGCGGCGCTGGAAACCATGGCGAGGCTTTGCATGGCGCTGGGAGCCGACGGATTGCGCGGCGAACTCACCCTGATGCGTGCAGCACGGGCCTGCGCGGCGCTGGATGGAGCCGCAGCCGTCGGCGCTGACCAGATCCGCAGCGTTGCGGCGATGGCGCTGCGCCACCGGCTGCGCCGTGACGTGCTCGATGACACTGGCTCGACCGCCCGCATTGATCGGGCACTGGACGAGGTGCTGGGCACCGCATCGCAAATGCAAGCAAGCCCGCATCTGGTTGCAGCGGAGTAAGGCGCGCGGCAATGACGCCTGACACCCCCCTTCACGGCGCACCTGCCCCGATGACCCCCTGGACCCGTGCCCAGTGGGCCGCTCATCTGGCCGCGGTCGATCCCCATGGGCTGGGCGGCGTGCTGGTGCGGGCCTGGGCAGGCCCGGTGCGCGATCTCTGGCTGGAAGAATTGACGCTGGCCGCCGGTGGCGCGCCGCTCGCCAAGGTACCGTCTGGCGTCGATGACCAGCGCCTGCTGGGCGGGCTTGATCTGACCGCCACGCTTACCGCCGGGCGCCCGGTGCTGCAGCCGGGACTGCTGGCACAGGCTGATGGCTCGCTGCTCGTGGTGGTGATGGCAGAGCGCCTGCAGTCAGGCCTCGCCGCGCGGATGGCCGCAGTGCTGGATCGCGGGTCGGTTGCCGTGGAGCGTGACGGATTGAGTGCGGTCCATTCCGCTTGCACCGGCCTTGTGATGCTGGATGAAGGCCAAGGCGACGAGGAGCGGGTGCCCGATGCCTTGAGTGAACGTTGCGGCTTGTGGATCGGGCTCGACGGGCTGTCGGTGCGCGACTGCGTGGCCGGGATCGATGTCGTGCTGTCCCCGCTGCAGGCGCGCCACCGGCTGAGGTTGGTCGCACCCGCCAGTGCGGCACAGGTCGAAGCGCTGTGTGCAACAGCGGCAATGTTTGGTGTTGAATCGCCACGCGCTGCGCTGTTTGCCGTGCGGGCCGCGCGCGCCTTGTGTGCCAGTGCCGGGCGTACCACGATCAGCGATGCCGATATCGCGCTGGCCGCCGCCATCGTGCTCGCGCCACGCGCCACCTGCCTGCCGCCACCACCGCAGGACCCCGACACAGAGGAGGCCCCGCCGCCGCCGCCGGAAGCCTCGTCCGATACCGACCCGGACAGTCAGATGCAGGATGCGCCGCTGGAAGATCAGGTGCTGGACGCCACGCGCGCGGCTCTGCCGCAAGACCTGCTGGCGGCCCTGTCCGCGGGGGCGGTGCGCACCGCGTCACCGCGGGATGTTCAGGGGGCAGGCGCAAGGCTGAAGAGCCTGCGACGTGGCCGGAGTATTGGCACGCGGTGTGGCAGACCCGCCAATGGGCATAGGCTCGCACTGGTCGAAAGTCTGCGGGCAGCTGCACCGTGGCAGGCGCTGCGCGCCCGTGAAGTGGCTGCGGCAGGTCGCGAAGGCGCGCGGATCCACATCCGCCCATCAGACTTGCAGGTCCGGCGCCACGAGAGTCGGACGTCCAGCACCATCATCTTCTGCGTCGATGCCTCTGGGTCTGCGGCATTTGCCCGGCTGGCCGAGGTGAAGGGTGCGGTCGAATTGGTGCTGGGTCAGGCTTATGCGGCGCGCACCCAGGTGGCGCTGGTGGCATTTCGCGGCACGGGGGCCGAGGTCCTGGTGCCGCCGACCCGTTCGCTGGTGCGCGCCCGGAGGCTGCTGTCAGGCCTGCCGGGTGGCGGACCCACCCCGCTGGTGGCGGGCATCGAAGCGGCCGTGGCGCTCGGCCTGGCGGAAAAGACCAAGGGCAATACCCCCCTCATCTTGCTGCTCAGCGACGGGCGCGGCAATGTGGCCCGTGACGGAACGCCGGGTCGGGCACAGGCCGCCGCCGATCTGAAGGACACCGCAGCCCGCACCGCGCGGTCTGGCGTCGCCATGGTGCTGGTCGACACCGCCCGTTGGCCGGGGCAGGAGACACAGGCGCTGGCTGCCAGCATGGGTGCACGCTACGTACCGCTGCCATTTGCCGATGGCGCTGCCATGGGCGCGCTCGCCGGATCTTTGACGGCCGACGCCGCTACCGCGAGGGTTCCGGCATGAGCCTGCTCGCCCTTGAAACCGACGGCACCGACTGGCCCAACCGTGTCCTCAGCCGCATGGTGCATGCCGCCGGGCTGAACTGGCATGTGCAGGATACGGGCATTGGGCCAGGTTCGGCGCTGGTGCTGCTGCATGGCACGGGCGCCTCGACCCATTCCTGGGCAGGCCTTCTGCCCATCCTTGGACAGGGTTCCCGCGTCGTGGCGTGCGATCTGCCGGGGCATGCCTTCACCAGCCGCCCGCGCGGCGGTGCCGCGTCGCTGGACTCCATGGCGCGGCTGGTTCCTGCCTTGCTGAACGCGCTGGAGATCAGTCCGGCAGCCGTCATCGGCCACTCGGCCGGTGCGGCGGTTGCCTTGCGTGCCGTGCTCGATGGCCAGCTTGCGCCGGTCCCCGTCGTCGGGATCAATGCGGCACTGAAGCCGTTTCCCGGTGCCATGGGCAAGATCGCGCCCGCGCTCGCCCGTGCGCTGTTCCTCAACCCGTTTGCCGCCTTCCTGTTTGCCCGCAAGGCAATGGACCGGGCGGCCGTGGAGAAAGTGCTGGCCGGCACCGGCTCACGCCTGACCCCGGCGCAGATCGACTGGTATCACCGTCTGTTCCAGAATGCCGGCCATATCGACGCCACGCTGGGCATGATGGCCAAATGGGATCTCGCCAGTCTGTGGGAGGATCTGCCACGGCTGGAAAGCCCGCTGCACCTGCTGGTCGCAAGTCATGACCGTACCGTGCCACCGGGCGATGCCCGCCAGATCCAGGCCCGCGTGCCGCACGCCACGATCACCACGCTGCCGGGCCTGGGCCACCTCGTCCATGAGGAAGCGCCCGAGGTTGTGGCCACCGCAATCGGCCGGTGTCTGGCGCCGGTGCCCCATGAGGTGGCCGCATGAACCTGCTCGCCACTGCCCTGCCGACCGCTGCAGACATCGGGCCGCATCGCGGCAAGCTGCGCAGCCTGTGCACCGATTGCGGTATCTCGCGCACTGCCGATCCGGGCCGTTGCGGGGCTGCCTGCCAGTTCATCGCGCCGGACTATCCGGGGCTGGAACGCCGGGTGCATGGCCGCACCATCGACCCGACCGCACCGGACGAGGCATTTTTCGGCCCGATGGAAACCATGCTGCGGGCCAGGCTGGCTGTGCCCGCTGACGGTGCCCAATGGACCGGGATCACCACCGCGATTGCCGCTGCCCTGTTGCGCAGTGGGCAGGTCGAGGCTGTGCTGGCCATGAAGGCCGACCCTGATGACCGCTGGAAGCCGGAGCCAGTTCTGGTGACCGATCCTGAGGACCTGGCCCAGTGTCGCGGCATGCGCATGGGCTATGCGCCATCGCTTGCCCTTCTTGAGCCTGCCCGTGCGGCCGGGATCACGAAGCTCGCCGTGGTAGCGATTCCCTGTCAGGTCCATGCCTTGCGGGTGCTGGAAAAGAGCCTCGGTTTTGAAGACCTGTTCGTGATCGGCACACCGTGCTCTGACAATACGACCACCGAGAACTTCCACGAATTCCTTGATCTGTTGAGCGACCGGCCAGATACCATCACCTATCTGGAATTCCGTGCCGACTATCATGTGGAGCTGCGCTTCACCGATGGCAGCAGCCGATTGATCCCGTTCCTGCAGCTGCCGATCTCGAAACTGAAGCCGGATTTCTTCCCCCTGACCTGCCGCACCTGCGTGGACTATACAAACC
Organism: Hyphomonadaceae bacterium; assembly: GCA_025458365.1. GTDB lineage: Bacteria > Pseudomonadota > Alphaproteobacteria > Caulobacterales > Aquidulcibacteraceae > JALOSP01. Next base: position 3,919 of record JALOSP010000005.1, on the reverse strand, counting down.
GGCTGGCTGACATCACGGTGGGCTATATGGGCGGATCGGGGGATCAGTGGCTGATCGTGCGCAACCAGCGTGGCCGGGCCATGCTGGACCTGATCGGCGAGCAGCTCGCCATCAAACCGCTGGAGAGCAGGGGCAAGCGCAAAGGCCCGGTTGCCGGGTTCAAGGCCAATACCGAGCGCGCGGCAGGCGGTCTGCCGCTGCGGGCAATGCCGGACTGGGCCCGACCCCTGGCAGGCTGGTTGATGCCGAAGATCGGCCCCAAGGGTCTGGAGTTTGCCCGCGCACGGGTTGAGATGAAGGCGGTCGAGACGGTGCTGCACCTGCGCGCCATGTTACCTGCACGGATGAAACATATGGTGCCCGACCATGTCTGGGAGCTTGCCGCGCCGTACGGGCTGACCCCCCAATCCGGTGAACGCCTGACAAGCAAACACCCTTCCGGTGAACAGCAAGCGCGTGCTGGCGGCCCGTCTGCCTGGCCCGCCGAATAGGAGGAGTTGCGGCGATGTGGCCGTTTCTGGGATTCGTGATTGCCCATATCATTTCCGGCGCAGCCGGGTTGATCCTGTTCTGGGTGCCGGTTGTCGCCCGCAAGGGCGGGGCGAACCACCGCAAGTACGGGCGCTGGTTTGCCTGGAGCATGATGGTCACCGGCTCGATTGCGGTTGCCATCGCGCTCTGCTCGCTGGCCACACCGCTGGAAACCCATCGTGATTTTACCGATGCCGCCCTTGTCCGCGGCCTGTTTGGCTGGATGATGCTCTATCTGGCGATCCTGACCATTTCTCTCGGCTGGCATTCCCTGGCCACCATCAGCTTCAAGTTCGAGCACCGCAGGCATCGCAATCCAATGTCGGTGGGCATCCAGCTTGCCCTGCTGGCAGCAGCCATCCAGTGCGTGGCGCAGGGCGTCGCCTTGGGGCAGCCGCTGATGATCGGGATTTCGGTGATCGGCTTCCTGTCATCGCTGACCACACTGGCATTCATTGTCTGGCCCAGACCGCACCCGGCGGCCCATCTGATCGAACATGTCAAAGCCGGGGTTGGCGCGGGGATTTCGGCCTATACCGCCTTCCTGTCGGTGGGGCTGGTCCGGGTGATGCCGGATCATGCGTTCAATCCGCTGATCTGGGCAATCCCCACACTGATCGGCGTCAGTCTGATCTTGTGGCATTGGACCCTCATCGTGCGGACCTCGACGCGGGCTGGCAGCGTGCCCACTGGCAGGCGGGTCCGGATCACCGAAGGGACCACATGACTGAGACCTTTCAGACACCAGAATCCCTGACTGCACCGCCATTGCCTGGCCGCAAGGGCGCGTGGCTTAAAGTCTGGGCCATAGGGCTTTCCGGCCTGACCCCGTTCGCGGTTTGCTTCGCGGGCGTGATATTGGCGGGGCCAGACTGGGACCGGCGGTTCGTTGCCGCCATGGTGATCTATGGCGCACTGGTCGCCACGTTTTCAGCCGGGGTGCGCTGGGGGGCTGAAATCGTGCGCACCATGCCTGGCGCTCCTGATCCGGGCAGGCTCGCGCGCTCCGCACCGCCACTGGTGGCCGGGCTTCTTGCAGTCCTGCTGCTGGAGGTCTCATGGCAGGCGGCTGTGGGGGTGATCATTGCCACCGGGCTAGGTTTGCTGGTCTGGGACCTGATGGCGGTACGGGCACGGCTCCTGCCGGGCTGGATGGCGGCCTTCCGGATCGTGGCCGCCAGCGGTGCCATTGGCCTGATGCTGGCGACCGCCTGGACCGTTGCGGCCACGCCAAACATCCAGCCAGCAAGCTTGCCGGCGGTCGCAGAGGCCAGGCCCGCAACGGACCCGCGCTGACGGCCTGATGTTGCAAAACTACATGACAGGAGCGCCGCATGCTTGCCTTGCAGCATGGGCCGGTGCATGACCGCTGCACGATCAGCAGGGTGGTTGAAGGAGATTGCCGGGTGGGAATCGCGATGCGTGATCGTCGGAGGACTGGGGCTGTGGCGCTGCTGGCACTGCTCGTGGCGGGGTGCAGTGGCGGCGGGGCTGCCGGTGTTGTCACGCCTGTTGGCGCCGCGCCTGCACCGCTTGCCGCCACGGTCATTTCGGCTGCTGCAGGGCCGGTCGAAACACGATTGGCCTGTCAGCGCGCCGCCAATCCGCATTGCAATGTCCGCGCCTATCAGGTGATGGTCGGCAGCTTTGTTGATGGCAGTACGGCTCATGGGCCGCTTGATGGCTATGGCCCCGGACCGCACACCGGGGATTTGCGCGGTGTGATCCGCGCCTTGGATCATATCGACGGTCTCGGCGTGAATGCGATCTGGCTGACCCCGATTTTCGACAGTGCGGCCGGTGCGCCCCAGCAAAGGGCCGATGGCACGACGTCGATCAACGCCAAGCTGGATGGCACGGGCTATTTCGCCCGCGACTATTTCCGGATCGATCCGCAATTCGGCACCGAACAGGACTTGCGAGACCTGGTGGCGGCAGCCCGCGCCCGCGGCATCGATATCATCCTCGACGGTGTATTCGGCCATACCAAGGGTGGTGTCGTGCCGTCCCCCAGCGGCCTTGTGCCTGCGGTCAGCACCAATCCGGCGGATTATGAAGGCCCGATTGCAGGCTACCCCGGCGCCGTGGTGGATTATCGCGCGCCCCAGACCCGTGCCTTCTTTCGCGAGGTCGCAACCTATTGGATGGACAATTTCGGCATTGCGGGATGGCGGCTGGATCAGGCCTATCAGGTGCCCAATGCCGACTGGCGTGCGATCCGCGCCGATGTCGAGGCCGCTGCTGGCAGGATCGGTACCAATGGCATCATGATCGCGGAAATCTGGCGCAACGCCAGCGATATCGGCAAAATCTACGGCGACGCAGATGGTGCCGCGCTGGCCAGCGCATTCGATTTCCCGACCCGGTATGCGCTGGTCCAGGCGCTGGCTGTGGAGGAAAGCGGTGCGCGTGCCGGTGCCTCCGCGCTCAATGCATTCTGGTCAATGGGCGCTCACCAGACCTACCCTGTCCATGCCATGCCGGCCATGATGCTGGGCAACCATGATCTGGTGCGGTTTGGCGACCTGATCGAGCGGGCTGGTTACGGCGGCCCTGACACCGACCAGTATTGGGCCCGCCACCGCATGGCCGCGACCTTTCTGGCCGCCTGGAGCGGGCCGGTGACGATCTATTACGGCGATGAGGTCGGTCAGGAGCTGCAAGGCTTTGCCGCAAAGGAGGGCGAAGGCTGCGCCTCACGCAATCGCTGTGATGATCATGTGGCCCGCGCTGCCGCCCGCATCCCGGACGTCACGGCGCCGGCATCGACCTTCGATCCACGCGCTTTGGCCCTGCGTGACACCTTCGGGCGGCTGATGGCGTTGCGCGACACCGTCCCTGCGCTGGCCACCGGCAGCCGCACCCACCTGTTTTCCGATGCAACAGCCTATCTGGACCTGAAATACCAAGGCGGCACATGCGCCGTGCTGGCCATGAACACCGGCACGGGCGCACGCCGGATCGAGCTGACGCAAGCTGCGATCCCGGCGAGCCTGTCGCGCGCCCCAGGCTTTGATAGCGCCACGGTACGCTCAGGGGATGCGGCAGTGACCCGGTCCGGCGCCAGTCTGGTGTTCGACATGCCTGGGCTGTCTGCTTCCATTGTCACATTCGGCTGTTCGTGAGACAGCCCCTGAAAACGATTGCATGAACTGGAGTGCCGGATGGCTGAATTCATTCCTGTCCCGTCGTTCGAGCTTGTGGTGTTTGGCGCCTCGGGCGATCTGGCACTGCGCAAATTGTTTCCGTCGCTGTTCCACCGGTTCCTGGACGGCCAGATCCCGCCGGACAGCCAGATTGTCGGCATTGCCCGCCAGGAGCAGGATGCGGCGGCCTTCCGCGAGGTGGTGCGCGAGGCCTATGGCCGCCTCGCCAAGGGCGATATCAC
>JALOSP010000144.1 GCA_025458365.1 Hyphomonadaceae bacterium | reverse complement strand
GCTTCACGTTACGGCCCCATTCGGGCCACTGCAAGTGACCTTGGCAAAGCGGGACCTGCCCTATCGCGTGGCGGCACTGATCGATACCGATACGAATTTACGTGACCAACTTAACCGGGCCTTCACTCCCGGCCTGCACAAGGGCACCATGATCCCTGCTATGAACCTCATCGACTTGGCCCGTGACGCCTCTCCCGAGGCGCGCGCCGACCTGGCTGCGGCCACCGCAGACCAGCTGCTGAATGACCCCGACGAAACCCCGCAGGCCACCCTTGAACACTACGGCGCGGTGCTGGCAAAGCTGTACCCGTTCGCGCGGCAGGACGTGCGTGAGCGGCTTTCGGCTGCCCTCGCCATGGCTGACTGGGCGCCGCCGAACCTTGTGCAGGAAATAGCCCGCGACAATGAAGAGGTGGCTCTGCAAGTGATTTCGTTTTGCCCGGCGCTGGAAGACGACGGGCTGGTGGAGATTGTGCGAACCTGTGGACTGGAGCATCGCAAGACCGTCGCCAGTCGCGAGAACATCAGCGAAGCGGTGTCCCATGAACTGGTGACCCTTGAAGACCGCCGGGTGCTCGAGCCGCTGATCGAGAACTCCACTGCGCGACTTGCTGACGAAGATTTCAAGGTCGCTATGGAATCTGTCGTCGGCGATGCCACCCTGCACGACGCATTGGCTGCGAGACGGGACCTGCCCGCATCGCTTGTCGCCTTTGCCTATGCGACAGCAAGCGAAGATACGAAGAAAGCGATCGAAGCGCGTCTGCCTGCCCAACTGGCAGCCCGTTTGGGCCGCCTTGCCACCATCCTCGGTGACGCCGGACCCAAGGCGGACGGTGAAGCGCCCGAGATCGTCGGCGAGCCATCGCCGCTTAAGGCCCCGCCTTCACCAGGCGCATTGCTTGCACTGCTGCTGCGCGGTGACCGGCGTGGCTTCCTGCGCGGGGTCGTGGCGCTCACCGATGTCAGCGGTCCAATCTTGCACAAGCGGATGTCGCCACCGGAAGTCGATCTGGTCACTCTTGTGGCCAAGGCGTGCGGTTTCGAACAGGATGCTGTCGCCACCATCATGGACGCGTTTCGACCCGGCGTTGCCTGGTCACGAACCGACGATCGCATGGTCGCGCTGAACTGGATGCGTCACAGCAAGCAGACAGCCCGCAAGGCGTTGCAGACGACGCTCGCCTGAAGCCCGTCTTGACCGTTCGACCGGTGACGGCAGGCCTTGACGGGGCCTATCGATTGAGGCGACCACTTTGCCATGGACACGCCCGAAATACCCAGCAAGCCGCCAAGCGCAAGACCTACCCCGTATGAGGGCGCAGCAGGGCTGGGCGGCACCCGCCGCAGGATGGAGAAGATTGCCTTCGTCTGCAGCGCCCGCCCCGAGGCGCGCGAGGCAATGCTGCACTTGCGCCACCGCTATGGTTCTGTTTCCGAGGATACTGCAGATGTGATCGTCGCCCTTGGTGGTGACGGACTGATGCTGGAAACCCTGCGCCGTCACATGGCCGATGGTGTGCCTGTCTTCGGCCTCAATCGCGGAACTGTCGGCTTCTTGATGAACGACTATCGCGAAGACGACCTGCCTGCCCGGCTGGCGCAGGCACGGGCCACAGTGCTGCACCCGCTCCATATGGAAGCCCGACGGCTGGATGGCAGCGTGGTCAGCTGCCACGCCATCAACGAAGTCTCCTTGCTGCGTGAAACCCACCAGACAGCACGATTGTCGATCGTGGTCGATGGGGCAGAACGGATGGCCGACGTCACTTGTGACGGGATCCTGGTTGCTACCCCGGCGGGGTCCACCGCCTACAATTTATCCGCTCATGGTCCGATCCTGCCGCTTGGCTGCGGCTTGCTGGCATTGACCCCCATTTCGGTGTTCCGGCCGCGCCGCTGGCGTGGCGCGCTGTTGCGCCAGACCTCTGTCATCGAGATTACCGTCGCCGATCCCAAATTGCGCCCGGTCGCGGCTTCGGCTGACAACCAGGAAGTCCGCGAGATCACTGGCGTCACCATCCGGGAGGACCGGGGAAAAGGCATGGTGATGCTGTTCGATCACGATCGCTCGCTGGACGAGCGAATGTTGAGCGAGCAATTCGCGGTCTAGCATCGGCGGATGGAGTATCTGCACACCGTTCAACAGGCGTCTTCATCGAATTTTCAGCCCTCCAATGCCAGACTGCTGCGATCACAGGAGCATTTCATGTCGCAGCCCGCCGAGACGTTTCGCCCGCCCAACCTGCTGAAAGCCAAGTTGGGCAATCGCTTTGCCAGTATCGATGCAGCAGCGATCGCTAGGGCCGAGGCGGCGCTCGCTTCGATGTCAGATCAGTTCGGTGACTGGCTGGACGAGGAAATGCGCAAGCTGGAAGCCGCCCATGCCGTGATCCGCAAGCCCGGTTCCAGCGATGCCGACATGGAAGATTTCTACCGCCGGGCCCACGACCTGAAGGGCTTGGGGACGACCTATGGCTTCCCCATCGTGTCGCAGTTCGCAAGTTCGCTGTGCAAGCTGATCGACAGCCCTGAAGGCCGCGCCAAGGCACCGGCGGCCCTGCTCGACAGCCATGTCCTCGCCATCCAGGCTGCGGTCCGGCAAAATGTGCGCGAAGCCTCCCACCCGATTGGCAAGGCCCTGCTTGGCGAACTGGCCAGCCAGGTTGCCCGCTATGCCACTGAAGACTGACCGGTTTCCACCCATGATCAGCCGGCCCGTCTCCAGCGCCAGGCAGGAATTGCTGAACGGACTTGCCGATGGCCGTCTGGCCCTGCACTTCCAGCCACAATTTGACATCGCCGCTCAGGCCATCACAGGCTTTGAAGGCGTGGTGCGCTGGCACCACCCCAACCTCGGGGTGCTGTTGCCAGGCGTGTTTCTAGGCCTTGCCCAGCGCGAAGGTTTGTTGGCTGACTTGACCCGCACCATGCTGCAACAGGCTGGTGGCGCGATCGCAGGCTGGCGGCGGGCCGGTTACGGCGTATCGGTCGGGGTCAATCTGGGGCGCGAGGATCTTCACGATATCACGCTGGCAGCCGATGCGGTGGCCGCAGTCCACGATTATGGTGCGCGCCCGGAGGACGTGGTTCTGGAGGTCAATGAAGAGCACCTGTTGAGCCTTGACCGGGGCATGCTGGCGCGCCTTGGCGATTTGCGGGCTGCTGGCTTCGGCCTCGCACTGGACGCCAAAGGCGTGCCGACCCTGAAGCTGGAGACCCTGCCCCAAGGCTTGTTCACACAGCTGAAATGCGGCGGCTTGACCCTGCTGCGGGTTGCCGAACGACTGCGGACCCTGAACGCCAGCGCTTTCCAGCGCAGGGTCAATCAGGCCCGCAGGATGGGCCTGCCGGTGATTGCAGTCGGTACCGAAACCGACGAGGCGCTGGCCAGCTTCGTGACAGCCGGCTTCACCCATGTGCAGGGCGACTTGCTGTCCGGCCCGCTACCCTATCCTGAGACCTATGCCTTCCTGGCGGGCGGATCCGTCGGGGCCGGAACAGCGCAGCAGGCGCGTACACTACCCGAGGCGATGGCGGCCGCCTGACAGAACTGGCCGATCAGGCCGTGCGGGCCAGTGGTGCATCGCCGGGCGTGCCTTCCTGATCGAGGGTTTCCAGCCGGGCAAAATCCAGCTTTTCCAGCAGGTAAGCCAGATCATCGTGCGGGATCGACTGGAACCGGGTCAGCACACGTTCGATCATCCGGCGGCGGAACCGTTCCTTGTCGGCAACACCGCCATCAAATTCGGTCTGGTGCAGCACATCGATCGCGGTGCGGAAAGCCGGATAGAGCGTTGGCGGCATGCCCGCCCGGTCATAGATCCGTCGCAACCCCATGACGCCGCCATCATGGACCAGGATCCAGGCCTTGCGATGGACCACACCGGCCAGTTCGGCCAGTGCATGCTCCACCAGCTTGACCTCGCCCAGACACAGCGCGCGCAGCACGAATGATGGGGTCAGGCGCCCGTTCAGATTCAATTGCTGCACGAAGCGCACCAGATCAGGCTGGTTTGCAGCCTGCCCGATCAGATCGATGGTGGCCCGCTCGCGGGTCGAAGTGGCCAGATCAATTGCCATTTGTGGGGGCAGCGCGTGGCGTTCGACCAGCCGGTCGAACACCTGCCCAGACACCATGGCAACCAGCTTCTCTGTCACGCCCAATGGCAGGATCGGGCGTTCTACCATGGCAGCCTTCATCCGGGCCGATGATGGGAACCGGTCAAGTGCGGCTTCCAAACCGGCCTGCGAGAAAATCGCCTTCACATTGGCCAGAGCTGTCGAAATTGCAGGCTCGACGCCGCGGGCACACAAGGTGTCAGTCACCTCGGCGCTCAAACTGTCGCGCCGGGCAATCGCAAGCTGACGGGCAGGCTCGGCGTCCTGCAGGATTTCGATCAGATCTTCATCAGTCAACGTCGGGGAGTTTTCCAGCACCGGCAGCGCAATGGCTTCAATGTCGTGTGCCAGTTTCCGGGCCACATCCGCGGGCAGATTGGGCGATGACTTCAGGGTGACCGCAAGCGCCCGGCGCACGCGCTCTGCCGCGCCATCGACCACCAGCCGCAGGATTTCCTCGGCAAAATGGCGTTCCTCCTCGGTGATTTCAGAAGTCTCGATCCGGCGACACAAGCGATAGGCAGCCAGCGCCCGATCCTCGTCGGTGTCGCCCTTGATCAGCGACCGGATATCGTCCTCGCTCAAGGTGATGCGCAGCGTGCTCACGCCCATGATTGTCGAACTCCCGAAAGTGCAGCGTGTCTGCCCTGATTCGCCTGTGCCGCCGGGCGGTGATCCGATCCGCCAGTTCTTTGCCAGCATCGGCCATGACACCGCGGAAAACCCGGTGTTCGATCTGGACAATCGCGGCAAGCGCTCGATCCGGATCGACACCGCCACCGAGGCCGGGCGCGCGCTGATGCACCGGCTGGTGGCAGATGCAGACGTGTTCTTGACCAATGTGCGCCCGGCGGCACTTGCCCGGGCTGGACTTGATCCGGCCAGCCTGATGGCAGCCAATTCCCGGCTGATCTATGCCTCCGTCACAGGCTATGGCCTCACCGGGCCAGACGCCGAAAAGCCGGGCTTTGATGTGGCCTCTTTCTGGTCGCGCTCGGGCTGGGCCAGACTGACAGCGCCAAAGGGCAGCGAGCCGTTTCCGATCCGCACCGGGGCGGGCGATCACATCTGTTCGCTGTCCACCGTCAGCGGCATCCTGGCTGCACTCCACCACCGGACCACGACCGGCAAGGGCAGCCTGGTCGATGCTTCCCTGCTGCGCGCGGCAACCTACACGCTGGGCAGCGACCTGTCGGTCCAGATGCGGTTTGGCCGGATCGCGTCCACCCCGCCACGCGGCCGGGCGATCAATCCGCTGATGAACTTCTTTTGCTCGCAGGACGAACGCTGGCTCTGCGTCCTGCCGCGCACAGGCAATCCAGACTGGCCCCAGATCGCAAGCGCCTTTGGCGTGCCCGACCTTGCCGCCGACCCGCGCTTTGCTGGCGCAAGGGCCCGGCGCGAGAACAGCGAGGCACTCGTTGCCGCCCTTGATGCGGCAGCGTCCGCCCTGCCCTTTGCCACGCTGGCCGCAAGGCTGGATGCCGCCGATGTGGTCTGGTCCCCGGTCCAGACCCCGGGCGAATTGATGGAGGATGCCCAGTTCGTTGCCGCTGGCGGCATCACGGCCGTGCCCGCCCGTGACGGAACGACACGCGCAAGCCCTTCTGGCCCGATCAATTTCCCCGGACACGACCTCACCCCGCGCGGCCCCTCCCCGGAACCGGGCGAACACACCGACAGTGTGCTCGCTGCCCTCGGCTTGAGCGACAATGAAGTGGCAACGCTGAAAACCGCCGGGGTCGTGTCATAGGCGGCCCCGCACGCGTCCCGGCATGCAAAAGGGGAGCGCGTGCATCGAGCGTGCAGGCGGCTGGGACAGGCCCACTTGAGCGCACCACAGGAGCGCGTGCTTTCAGCACGCATGCGCGCTGGAAGCGCGCGCTCCTGTTGGTCCCTACCCGCGCGCCCGCGCCAGGTCCGGCGGCAGGGCCTCGTTCACCAGAGTCACTAGCGCTTCGTCCAGGGTCAGGATCGTCTGCGCCTGCGAGCCCAGGCGGCGGATGGCGAGCTTGCCTTCCTCGGCCTCGCGCCTGCCGACGACCGCCAGCACCGGGACCTTGGCGAGGGAATGTTCGCGGACCTTGTAATTGATCTTCTCGTTGCGGACGTCGAGTTCTGCGCGGATGCCGGCGTCTTTGAGCCGCTCCACCACATCACGGGCATAATCATCAGCCTCCGACGTGATGGTGGCCACCACCACCTGGACCGGCGACAGCCACAGCGGGAAGGCCCCGGCATAGTTTTCGATCATGATCCCGATGAAGCGCTCGAACGACCCGAGGATGGCGCGGTGCAGCATGACCGGCTTGTGCTTGGCGCCATCCTCCCCGGTGTATTCGGCGCCCAGCCGGTCAGGCAGTACGTAGTCCAGCTGGATCGTGCCACAGGTCCATTCGCGACCGATGGCATCCTTCACCACGAAATCGAGCTTGGGCGCATAGAAGGCGCCGTCACCTTCAGCGATGACAGGCTCAACGCCCGCCGCTTTGGCGGCATTGGCCATCTGGGCCTCGGCCTTGTCCCAGAACTCATCGGAGCCCGCGCGCTTTTCCGGGCGGGTGGCCAGCGCGATGTAGGCGGTTTCCATGCCGAAATCGGCGTGGATCGAGCGGGCCAGTTCGATGAAGGCGGTGGTCTCGCTTTCGATCTGGTCTTCGCGGCAGAAAATGTGGGCGTCATCCTGGGTGAAAGCGCGCACCCGCATCAGGCCGTGCAACGAACCGGGGCAGTTCGCGGTAGGAACGCTGGCCGAACTTGAAGATCTGCACGTGGCCCGGACAGTTCATCGGCTTGAGCGACAGCTCCTCGCCCTCCACCGTGTGGCAGGTGAACATGTTCTCCTGATACTTCTCCCAGTGGCCGGACTTCTCCCAGAACGAACGGTCCAGCACCTGTGGCGTCTTGACCTCCTGATAGTTCTCTGCGGTCAGGCGGCGGCGCATGTATTGCTCCACCACTTGCCACAGCACCCAGCCTTTGCGGTGCCAGAACACCATGCCCCGGCCCTCTTCCTGCATGTGGAACAGGTCCATGGTGCGACCTATTCTGCGGTGGTCGCGCTTTTCGGCCTCTTCCAGACGGTGCAGGTGTTCGGCCAGTTGCTTCTCGTCGGCCCAGGCGGTGCCATAGATGCGTTGCAACTGTTCGTTGTTCTGATCACCGCGCCAATAGGCACCGGCCAGCTTCATCAGCTTGAACGCCTTGCCCAGCCGCCCGGTGGATGGCAGGTGCGGACCCCGGCACAAATCCTTCCAGTCATTGCCCTGACGGTAGACACTGATCGCCTCACCCGGCGGGATGATGTCGTCAATGATCCGGGCCTTGAAGGTCTCGCCAATGCTGTTGAAGTGGGCGATGGCGTCCTCACGGTCCCATTCCTCACGCGTGATCGGCAGATCGGCGTCGACGATAGCGCGCATCCGGGCCTCGATGGCCTCGAAGTCATCGGTCGAGAATGGGTGGTCGCGCTTGAAATCGTAATAGAAGCCATCCTCGACCGTCGGCCCGATGGTGACTTGCGTGCCAGGAAACAGTTCCTGGACGGCCTGCGCCATCACGTGGGCGGCGTCATGGCGGATGACTTCCAGACCGTCTGGCGTGTCACGGGTCACCAGTTCGAACCTTGCATCCGCGTGCAAGGGCCGGGTCAGGTCCCACCAGCCGCCGTTGATCTTGGCCGCCACGGCCTTCTTGGCCAGGCCCTTGGAAATGCCCTCGGCAATGGCCAGCGGCGTGATGCCGGGTTCGAACTGACGGGCGGCACCATCGGGAAAGGAAAGCGTGATCATGGGATGTTCCGTTATCTTGAAAAGTCAGATTGGCGCT
>JALOSP010000143.1 GCA_025458365.1 Hyphomonadaceae bacterium | reverse complement strand
GTGACTTTCGAAGCGAAATTGGTGAGGAACAGTGCCTCTTCGACTGCCGTGTTGCCGCCACCGACCACGATCACCTGCTTGTTGCGATAGAAGAAGCCGTCGCACGTGGCACAAGCCGAGACACCAAACCCGCACAGGCCCTGCTCCTCGGGCAGGCCCAGCCATTTGGCTTGAGCACCGGTCGCGATGATCAGTGCGTCGCCAGTATAGACCGTCCCACTGTCGCCGACCGCCTTGAACGGACGGCTGGTCAAATCCACCGACATGATCCAGTCGGCAATGATCCGGGTTCCCACATGTTCGGCCTGGGCCTTCATCTGGTCCATCAGCCACGGGCCCTGGATCACCGAGGCAAAGCCGGGATAGTTTTCCACATCCGTGGTGATGGTCAGCTGGCCACCCGGCTGGGGCCCCTCCACCAGGATCGGCTGCTGCATGGCGCGGGCGGCATAGATCGCCGCCGTGTAGCCAGCCGGGCCGGAACCGATAATCAGGATGGGGGCGTGGCGGGTCTGCGTCATGACGGGTTCCTCTTTCTGTCATGCATATATGCATGGCAGTATCGGGAAGCGACCCCTGTGTGACAGATTGGCTGCGTTGTGGCCGTGTAACCGGCGCAGAAACCTGTTCGTAATGCCGGCAGGGAGCATAATGGCTGTGACAGGCGATGACCAACGATTGCGCAAGCTGATGCTGGCCGGAATTGCCGGTGACAGCCAGGCCCAGACCGAGCTGTTGTCGGCATTGGCCGTGCGGCTGCGATCCTACTTCCGCAATCGCGGCATGACTCCTTCGGACGGAGAAGACCTGGTGCAGGAGACCCTGATTGCCGTCCACACCAAACGGTCAATGTATGACCCCGCCCAGCCACTTCTGGCCTGGGTGCATGCGATTGCCCGCTATCGGCTGATTGACCGTTACCGGCGTGAAAAAAAGCGCGGTGTGCAAGTGCCGGTCGAAGACTGGAGCGAGGCGCTGGCAGGCGAAGCCCCCGAAGCGGGCGACCCGGCCCGCGATGTGGCACGCCTTCTGGATCAATTGCCAGACAAGCAGCGCCGTTCGATCGAGCTGGTGAAACTGCAGGAAAAATCGGTCGCCGAAGCCGCCAGCCTGACCGGATGGAGCCAGAGCGACATCAAGGTATCGATCCATCGCGGCATGAAGCTGTTGCAGCGACTGGTGAGCGACCGCGCACCCCACTCACAAGAAGGTCTGGTCTGATGGACACCGAAACACTGATCCGCGCACTGGCCCGCGATGAAGGGCCGACCCCTCGGAGCCAGATTGCGGCCCGGATCGCACTGGCGCTGGGTGTTGGCCTTGGATTTGGACTGCTCGCCCTGTCAGCCACGCTCGGGTTTCGCCCCGATCTTGGCACCGCGATGTGGGCGGTGGCCGCCAAGGCGCTGTTTGCCGCCGTGATCGGCACTGCAGGATTGGGCGCTGCGATGCATCTCTCTCGCACATTGGCCCGTACACGTGCAGCCTTGCCCCTGCTGATCATGGGTGGAGCCAGCCTGCTGATCGCTGCCATCGCACTGGCAAGCGAAATGCCCGAGCACCGCTGGGCGGCCTGGACCGGCAATGGCTTTCCATGGTGCGTGGTGCTGATCCCGGTGTTTTCGATCCCGACCGCGCTTGGTCTGGTCTGGGCCCTGCGTGACGGCGCGCCCACGCGGCTCACTCTGGCCGGCGCAGCCATCGGGGCGCTGTCCGGGTCAGTGGGCACGATTGTCTATGCCGGGTTCTGTCCGGTGGATTCAATAGCGTTCGTGACCACCTGGTACGTCGCCGGGATCGCCTTGAGTGCTGCTGTGGGTGCTCTTGCGGGCCGCTGGCTGCTGCGCTGGTAAGGGTCTCAGGCCGAAACACCAAGCCTGCGCAACGCATCCTGACCGCTGCTGATCTGCTTCTGGTAATAGGCCGAGGCGCTGGCCGACAGGCTCTGGCGCGGGCCACCGGCAGTCTGCTTGCGCAACTCCACCATGGTGGGATCATTGGAGATCTCGCGATAGCCGATCCGGATGCGACGTAGCGCCCCGTCAATCGCGGACTGGAAACTCTTGGCCTTGTCCTTGCTGCTGGTATCGGCACTGTCTGGCAATTCGAGCGCCACAACGGGTGGCGGATCAGACACAGAGCGGGCAGCCCCCGCTGCGCGTGGCCGGTCCATGGCCACACCTGTGCCCAACCCCAGCTGGGCCAGCGCATCTGTCACGCCCCTGCCCGCGCGCAATTCGATCCGGTCGCCGCGCGCCGGAGTGATCTTCAAGGTGCTGGCGCCGCTGGCAAGCGTCACTTCGGCCCGCCCGTCATTCAACAGCACACGGTTGATCCGGGTGGCCAGCGTTCGCAAGGTGTCGCCCTGAACAATGTCGATCTTGCGTTCGCGATTGCCGTTGACCACGATGGAGAAGCTGTCGCCAGGGCGAAGGCCAGTACGGTCGGTCAGGCTTTCGGTATCGCCAAAAGTCAGGTCACCAGCCGGCAAGCCAAGCGCGGCCAGCGTTTCGTCCTGAACAGGATCGAGGTCGAGACTGATGGGCTGGCGGGAATCCATGACAAGGCTGCGCGAGAAGGTCTGCGTGCCCGTGGCCAGATCGAAGCCGCGCACCAGCGTGCGGGCCAGATCGGTTTCACCGGTTGTCGGATTGGTCCCTGCCCCCAGCGCCAATGCCACCTGGCCATTGGAAACCGACAAGGCGCGGATGGTTTCGCCTGCCGACGTCAGGCTGGCAGACACAGTTCCGCTTGCCAGATCAATCACACGCACCTGATCGACCGCCGTGCCCGAGCCACCCCCTGCGAGCGCGATCCCACCTGTCCCATCGCCCGTGACCAGCGAGACCCGGGCCAGCCCGTCCTGCGACAGATCGCGAATGCCCCCCGTCACGGCGCCGCTCAGTGGATCGAGACTGGCCATGCGCGCGCCATCCGGCTGATTCCAGACCAGCACCGGCCCGGTCGCAGTCGCTACCAGCCCGGCAGGCGTGTCGTCTCCCGCGCCGCCAAAGCTTTGGGTCCAAGAGACGACCCCGGTTGCATCAAAGGCCTGCACCCAGGCATCGGTCCCGCCCCGCGATTCGGCTCCGCCGTAGCTCTCGGTACTGGTGCCGGCCAGATACAACGTGCCATCAGCCGCAAAAGCGACGCTGCTCGCGCTGTCATTGCGGCTTGCGCCCTTCTGGTGGAACCAAAGGTCGCGACCCTCGGAGTCAAACACGGCGACATAGGCATCGCGACCATCGCCGGTGACCGCCGTGCTGTTCTCAAGCTTTCCATCCACATGGCCTGCAATGGCGATCCGGCCGTCAGGCGCGAGCGCGACACTGGTCCCGCTGGCACTCGCCCCTGCGCCAAGTGGTCTGGTCCAGACCACGGCACCATTGCTGTCGATCTTGCGCAGGATAGCATCCTGCCCGGCTTTGGGCTGGAGCCCGTCCAACGGCCCGGTCAGATCAGCCACGACAAAGGTGTTCCCGTCCGCATCATGCACCATGGAGCGGACCACGATGTCACCGTCGCGGGCTGTGGCTGCGCGGGTGAACGGTTGGGTCACACCGCCATCCCCCGACCCCACAGGCTCAAGCCCGACCAGACGGGTAACGGCACTGGACCGTCTGCCATCCGCAGCCACGGTCACCCCCGCTACCGAAAGCGCAGGTTCGCGCGCTGCCAATGAGCCAAACCTTGCCCGCTCGCCGGTGGCCAGGCGAACTTCGAACCGCTGCTCGATCCCTTCAGGACCGTCCTTGACGGTTGCAGGCACCTTGGTCTCGACCTTGGTGACGCGGGTCTCGAACCCGGCATCAGACAGGGTCTGGTTGATGAAACTGGCCACATTGGTCAAGGTCCGCGGGGTCGTGCCCATGGCGGCCAGATCGACAGTCACAGTGCTGGTCTCTCCCAGCCGGGTGATGGCGATTGAAAACCGGCGCTCGCCGAGGAACGCGTCAGGCACGGTGTCCGTGGCGCCTGTGGCCAGTGGCGGCGTCTGATATCGGCCAGACGGACGGCTCAACGGTTCGGAGCGATGATCGTTCAACCTGCGCCCGCCCAGCAGGACGGCGTCTTCAAGTTTCACCGAGCGGGCATATTGCTGGATTTCGGCCAGCCCTCGATCAATGCGTTCCTCATAACGGCGCTGCTCGATCGCTGACAGGCCATTGGACGTCATCTTTTCGGCCAGCGCCGAAAGGCGCGACAAGGCGTTGTGCAGCACGAACAGCTGGCGGTCATTGCCGCTGCGGACCGCAGAACCGGGGCCATTGCCCAAACTGGTTTGCACCAGAAACCGGCTGTTGAGCGCCTCACGCGCCAGCCTGTCTGTGTCCGGCTTGGTGACATTGCTGTCCCAGGGTGTCAGACGGCGCGGGTCCGGCGGGCCTTGCGCCTGCACCGGCGCGGACGCCTGGCCCAAGACAGACAGGTCAAGCGACTGTATGCGGGGCGACGATGACGTCAGCCCCCCAAACAATCCCAGACTCAGCGAGCCCAAACCCGTCATTGCGCACTCCTTGCCGCAACCCGCGCAAATACCGGTTTAGTCTTGAAGCCGCGTTAAGGCTGACAGGGCGTCTGCAAAACTGGCTGGAACGGGGATCGCATCGGCGACTAGAAGGCTTCCCATGGTTACGCTAACCCATGCGGGCTTCAGCCTCACTCTCAATCCGGCCACTGGCGGCTCGGCCTCAGCCCTGACATGGCGCGGCCAACCCTTGCTTCGCGCCACAACTGACCCGCGCAACCCACTGGCAGGTGCCGGTTTTCCGATGGTGCCATTCTGCGGGCGGATCGATCAGGGTCGTTTTTCCTGGGATGGAATCGACCATGCCCTGACCCGCAATTTCCCTCCAGAGCCACATGCGATCCACGGCCTGGGCTGGCAAAGCTCTTGGACGGTCGATGACATCGCTGGAGACGGTGCCACCCTTGTGTTGCGCCATGCACCGAGGGCCGCTGGCGACTGGCCATGGGCATTTGAAGCCCGCCAATGCTTCATTCTGACTGACACCGGCCTCGAACT
>JALOSP010000142.1 GCA_025458365.1 Hyphomonadaceae bacterium | reverse complement strand
CGAACCAGGCGATGCGGGCGGCACCATCTGGCGAGGTCCAGATGCCATCGTTGCCCATGCCCAGGAATTCATAGACCTTGAACTCCACCCCGCTGGCCCGCAGGCCAGCCATGGTGGCATCAAGGTCATCGACCTCCCAGCCCAGCACCGTGTGCGGATTGGGAGTGTGGTCCTGCACCGTGGTCAGCCGCATGATCGCGCCGTGACCAATGTCGAACACAGCCGAGAACGGGTCTTCAAACAACAGCCGCAGCCCCAACACATCGCGGTAGAATGGCAGGGAAATCGCGCGGTCCCGTGTGAGCACGAAAGCGACCGGCTTGGCATGGGCTGGAATGGACATGGCAGGCTCCTCAAACACATCCTGCAAGGTCGCACGACAATCACCCAATGAAAAGGACCGCGAATTTCCAACGGCGCGCTTGCCTTGCCCCCCTTGCAGCCCGCGCCAAGCCGTCGCATCACAGCGCCATGACCACAGACATGCCGATCCACTGGAACATCCTCGACACGCACAAATATGCCGATGAGGACGCTGTCGCCATTCCCGCCCTGCTGGCTGCCCCTTTGCCCGATGCAGCCTTGCGGGCCTCCATCCTGCAGGAGGGGCGTGCCATTGTGCGCAAGGCGCGGGCCGCAGGGCGCAAGCGTGGCGTGGTGGAGAGTTTTCTCGAAGAGTTTTCGCTGTCCACCCAGGAGGGGCTGGCGTTGATGTGTCTCGCCGAGGCGCTGTTGCGCACGCCTGATGCCGAGACCGTGGACCGGCTGATCGCCGAAAAGATCGGGGTCGGCGAATGGGGCGGCCATCTGGGTGGGTCGGATGACTGGCTGGTCAATGCGTCCACTTTGGGCCTGATGCTGACCGGGCGACTGGTCGATCTGGGCGGCCTCGCAGGCAAGGGTGCGGCGGCATTCACCGGGCGCATGGTGAGCCGGATGAGCGAGCCTGTAGTGCGCGCGGCCGTTGCCCAGGCCATGCGGATCATGGGCGAGCAATTCGTGCTGGGCCGCACGGTGAAATCAGCTCTGAAGCGCGGGGCGGGCTTTGTCCGCCGGGGCGATGCCAGCCATTTTTCGGTGGACATGCTGGGCGAAGGCGCCCGCACCGCTGCCGATGCCGCCCGCTATCTGAAGGCCTATCAGGCCTGCATTGCCGATATCGCCAGCGCCGTGGGCGACGGCGCGCCAGAAGACAAGTCCGGGGTTTCGGTCAAGCTGTCGGCGCTCCACCCACGCTATGACATCCGCCAGAAGGACAGGCTGGCTGTGGAACTTTATCCCGTGCTGCTGGGCCTGTGCCAGCAGGCGAAAGCTGCCAACATCAACCTGTGCCTGGATGCAGAGGAAGCCGACCGGCTGGTGCTGTCGCTGGAGCTGCTGGAGCAACTCGCGCGTGCGCCAGAGCTGGAAGGCTGGACCGGTCTGGGGCTGGCGGTGCAGGCCTATCAGAAGCGCGCCCCGGCGGTCATTGACGCCGTGGCCGGGCTGGCGCGCGATACGGGCCGGCGGCTCATGGTGCGGCTGGTCAAGGGCGCCTATTGGGACACCGAAATCAAGCGGGCCCAGGCCAGCGGGCGGCCAGACTTCCCGGTCTGGACCACGCGGGCGGCCACGGACACCTGCTATCTGGTCTGTGCCGGCAAGATGATTGCAGCCGTGCCGCACCTCTATCCGCAATTTGCCAGCCACAATGCCCACACGGTGGCCGCCGTGCGCCAGATGGCCGAAAAGGCCCGCGTGCGCGTCGAGTTCCAGCGCCTGCATGGCATGGGCGAACCACTCTATGCCGCGCTCGACACGAAAGTTGCAGTCAGGGTTTATGCCCCGGTCGGCCAGCATGAAGACTTGCTGCCCTATCTCGTCCGGCGACTGTTGGAGAACGGCGCCAACACCAGCTTCGTCCATACCTTCCTGGATGAGGATGTGCCGGTGGAGCAAGTGGTAACGGACCCGATCGGCACCCTCACCCTGACGCCGCGCCGCCATGCCAGGATTGCTGCCCCGCCCCAGCTTTTTGGCATCGCGCGTGCCAATGCAGCGGGGCTGGACCTCAGCATGGCCGCCGACCGGACCCTCGTGGCCGAAGCTCTGGCCCGGCTGGATGGCAAGCCGATCCAAGCCGCACCCTTGATCGGTGGCAAACCGTGCAAGGGCGCAAGCCTGCCAATCACCCGCCCGTCGGATCGGGGCTTGGCTGTCGGATCGGTGATCGAGGCGGATGTTACCGTGGTGGCCGAAGCCGCCAAGCGGGCGGCGAAGGCTCAGCCACGCTGGGACCGGCTGGGTGGCCCGGGGCGGGCAGCGATCTTGCGCAAGGCGGCCGACGCCATGGAGCAGGCCCTGCCTGATCTGATTGCGCTTCTGGCCCGCGAGGCCGGGCGGACCTTGCAGGACGGGATCGATGAAGTCCGCGAAGCTGTTGACTTCCTCCGTTATTACGCGGCCGACGCAGACCGGTTGTTTGCTGCGCCAGAGGCCCTGCCCGGCCCGGTGGGCGAGACCAACCGGCTGACGCTGGGCGGACGCGGCGTGTTCGGGGCGATTGCCCCGTGGAACTTCCCGCTGGCCATCTTCACCGGCCAGGTGGCTGCCGCATTGGCGGCTGGCAATGCGGTGCTGGCCAAGCCGGCACCACAGACGCCGCTGATCGGGTTCGAGGCGGTTCGCATTCTGCATGCTGCAGGTGTTCCGGGGGATGTGCTGGCCTTCCTGCCCGGTGGGGCGGAGGTTGGGACTGCGATCTGTGCGGCACCCGATGTCACCGGCATCGCCTTTACAGGCTCGACCGCCACCGCGCGTGCCATCAACCGCACTCTGGCCGCCAAGGACGGGCCGATTGCCACGCTGATTGCCGAGACCGGCGGGCTCAACGCCATGTTCGTCGACACCTCAGCCCTGATCGAGCAAGTCGTGGATGACGTCATCGTGTCGGCCTTCGGTTCTGCCGGTCAGCGCTGTTCGGCCTTGCGCATTCTATACGCCCCGCACGACACGGCGGATATGCTGATTGAAAAGCTCACCGGGGCGCTGGCCGAAGTGCGATCCGGCGATCCGGCAGACCCGGCCACTGACACCGGCCCGCTGATCGATGCGGCCGCCAAAGCGCGGATCGAGGCCCATCTGGAAACCATCACGGCCCAGGGCGCACGGATCATCGCCCGCCAGACCCTGCCAGACGTTGCAGCCGCAGGCGACTACTTTGCCGCCACGATCGTGGAGATCCCTTCGATCGACCTGATCACGCAAGAACCATTCGGCCCGGTATTGCACGTGTTACGCTACGACCCGGCGGACATCGCAACAGCCGGAGCAGCCCTCGCCGCCGAGGGCTATGGCCTGACGCTGGGCATTCATACCCGGCTTGACCGGTTTGTCGGCGAAGTCACCGAGGCTGTGCCTGCGGGCAATGTCTATGTGAACCGCTCGATGATCGGCGCGGTGGTGGGTGTGCAGCCATTTGGCGGGCGTGGCCTGTCCGGCACCGGACCCAAGGCAGGCGGGCCATACTATGTGGCGCGGTTTGCGACCGAAACAGTCATCAGCGAGAACATCGCAGCCAAGGGCGGCGATCCGGGCCTGTTCAGCCTGTAAGCACTGCTGCTACGCTTCCAGTTCGGTATCCCAATACAACCAGTCCACCCAGCTTTCGTGCAGATGGTTGGGTGGGAAGCGTCGCCCCATGGCCTGCAGCTCATAAACATTCGGCTGGCGCGGCTTGCGCGGCAGGTGCAGCCCGCTATCGCGCAGGGAACGGCCGCCCTTCTTCAGATTGCAGGGTGCGCAAGCGGTGACGATATTCTCCCACGTTGTGCGTCCGCCTTTCGAGCGCGGGACCACATGGTCAAACGTCAAATCCTCTTTCGAGCCGCAATAAACACACCCGAACCCGTCGCGCAGGAACAGATTGAAGCGTGTAAATGCCGGCGACCGGTCCTGACGGACATATTCCTTCAAGGAGATCACACTCGGCAGCCGCATTGCCACGCTGGGCGAATGGATTTCGGCGTCATATTCGCTGACCACCTCGACCCGTTCCAGCACCACGGCTTTCACTGCATCCTGCCAGGACCAGAGCGACAGGGGAAAGTAGGACAGAGGCCGATAGTCGGCATTCAGGACCAGCGCCGGGTGGCTGTGGGCGGAAATTGCGCGGCGCGAGAACCGGCGCCGGTTGGCGTCCTCTGCCAGCAAATCCCCGAATGTCGCCCCGCCGGGCCGCTCGAAATCGCTCAGGATGGACGCCGCAACCATCAGCCACACCTCCGCGTTCGGTCCACGGGCGCGCGCCGGTGGGGTTCTCGACCCCGTGTGAGCATGATGATCGGCGGCTGCGTGAAGACCACTACTCCTGTGTTCTGGTTCAAGACTTAGGTGATTCCCGTCTCACGACCATGACAGCTTACAAGGCGGCGAGCGTCCGTTGCACAAGAGCAACATCCTCCGGTGTCGACGTCCAGCCTGCCACGAAACGATACACGCCAGAACCCAGAGAGTGCCAAGGATAACAAGTGACTCCCTGGCTCGCGAGAGCTGCCGCCTGTTGGACACTCAGAACGGCAAACACCTCATTGCCATCAGGCTGCACGGCCAGCGTGACACCTGCGGCCTGCAAAGCACTGGCAAGCCCGGTGGCCATTGCATTGGCGTGCGCGGCCAGTTCCAGCCACAAGCCGCCTTCCAGCAGCGCCGCGATCTGGGCCGACAGATAGCGCTGCTTGGAGACCAGCTGGCCTGCCCGCTTCTGGCGATAGGCCATGCTGGCATCACGTGCCGCGCCGAACACGATCACCGCCTCAGCCATCATCGCGCCGGTCTTGGTGAGGCCCAGACACAGCACATCGACACCGGCCCGCCAGGTCAGGTCAGCCGGTGCCGCGCCAGTGGCGGCCACAGCATTGGCGAGCCTTGCCCCATCGAGATGCACGCCCCAGCCACGGGCCCCGGCCGCAGCACACAAGGCAGCGGTTTCCTCCGCGCCATAGGCCTGACCGGTCTCGCTGAGATTGGTGAAACTGATGGCGCGCGGCTGGCTGC
>JALOSP010000141.1 GCA_025458365.1 Hyphomonadaceae bacterium | reverse complement strand
CATAAAGCCCCGGCCAGCACCAGTTCATGGTGGATCACCGTGCCCGCTGCCAGCTTGAATCGCGCCCAGCCCCGTACATCTGGTGGGCAAGGCCGGGCATGCGTGCCGGTCACTTTGCCCGTGAGAAACGCATACTCGATCCAGCCCCAGATCAGGATTGCACCAGCAAAGCCTGCGATGGCGGCAGGCACACTGTCATGGCCCGCACTCCACCAGGCCAGGGCAAAGCCCGGCGGCACAGTCACCATGGCAGCCCAAGGCCAGCCCGGACGCCCCATGACCGCCGGGCATTGCCGCGCCGCCAGCAGGACCACGCCTGTGGACAGCCACCAGACAAGGACCGTGATCAGGACAGGCAGGGCAAAGGTCTCGATCACAGCGCGCTCACCAAACCGGTTGAAGGCTGATCTGTTCGGGCAGTTCATTGGCCAGGGTCGGCATGAAATACAGCCCTGCAAAGGCCAAGCCGATCCCGATCCGGGCACGCCCTGCGCGCAAACCGCCCATGATTCCGCCTTGTCGCTTGGCGGCTTCCAGCTGTTCGCCCAGCACGCGGAGCCGCTCCAGCCCGGCGAGGAAGCGGGGCGATTCGATGTCGAGCTGGACAGGGAAGACCTGCCGGGTGATCTCGTTGCAGACCCGGTAAACCTGCCGGTCATAGGCGGTTGGATCAAGCCCCAGTGCCTTGTGGAAGGCCGGGCGGGCATGGTCGCGCACATACATCGTGGCATAGACTGCCAACTGGAAGAACCGCACCCAATAGAGATTGCGCCCGCTCAACAGCTTCGGATCGGCCCGCATCAGCAGGGCAAACGCCTCACCATGACGGAACTCGTCGTTGCACCATTCCTTGAACCACTTGAAGATCGGGTGGAAGCGGAATTGCGGATTCCGTTCCAGCTGGCGATAGATCGTGATGTAGCGCGCATAACCGATCTTCTCCGACAGATAGGTCGCGTAGAAGATGTATTTCGGCTTGAAGTAGGTGTATTTCTTGGTCTTGGTCAGAAAGCCCAGATCAACACCGATGCCAAAATCCTTCAGCGTGTCATTGATGAAACCGGCATGGCGGGCTTCATCCCGGCTCATGTATTTGAACAAGGCCCGGATTTCGGGATTCTTGATGCGCTTGACGATTTCGGCATAGAGGACGCAACCCGAGAATTCGGCGGTCAGCGAACTGACGAGAAAATCGACGAACTCGCCACGCAGGGCCGGGTCCAGACTGGCCAGCACATTGTCGAACTCCTCGGTTCGCTTGAAGTGACCCTTGTTGGTGTCGGCTTTCAGGTCTGCCATCAGGGCATCCCATTCGGCTTGCACGGGACGCACATCCAGACTGTCCATCGCCTCGTAATCGGTCGAATAGAAGCGCGGCGACAGCATGGTGTTCTCTTGCGCCATGGCCAGGGTGTCAGCCTGCGTGAAACCGGCAAAAGCGTCATTGTCACTCATCACGGCGGCAGCGCTCATGGTATTCTCCCCGACGAAAATGTCACTTCATACAAATCGCAAAGCTCGAACCCGGCGCAGAACCTGACCCAGGCCTGCTCGATTGCCCCGGCGCGAAACACCGTGACCGGACGGCGCAAGGTGATCTCCCGGCCGAAAGGCACCTGGACCGCGTCGCCATGGACTTGTACCCGGTCCCCCGGTTGCAGATCACCGGCCTCATCGAGCGCCACATGGGCGTGAAGGCTCTCGTTGGTGTGGGCGATTTCGATTGTGCAGGCGGTCTCGATCCGATGGCGCCCAAACAGGTGCCGCAGGGTTCCGATCATGGGCGTGACCTCCCGGCGATTTGTGGCATCGGCCCGCCATCCATCAGCGCGGTATAAGACGCCACATTGGTCGGGCCGTAGCCGATGACGTCGATCCTGACCCCGGTATCGATCTCGCGCACCATCAGGCGGCCATCCTGAAAGCGCTCGATCATGATATTGACCCGCGGATCCAGCCCGTGGCTGGTGCGCGAATAGCGAAGACCAACCATGGAATAGTGGATGAAGCCGCCCTCATTGGGTGCGATTGTGCGCAAGACAGCATCGGTCTGCGGATCACGCACCAGGATGGAGCCGTCGTCGCGGGCTTGCAGGACAAGATGGCGTGACGCACTGACCGGAATGGCCGCGCGCGCCTCGGCAGCAGCGACCTTTGGGGTCTTGTAGAGGCCGGCAGTCCCCGCGGCAGTCATGGCCAGGGTAACCGCGATCAGCAGTCCGGCCCCGATCAATGCAGGCTTGGGAATGATCATCTCATCGTGGGCGTGGGCCATGAACCTTGCTCCTGTCTGCCAGCATTTACTGGACTGTCGCCAGCGCCGGGATGCCTTGTCCCTCGTGGCTGTCCGATCCGTTCAGACCAGCCCCAAGACTGCCCGGCGCGCCCCGCGTACGGGCATCTGCGAGCCACGCATCGGCTAGCAGCGCCGAGACCGAGGAAGCCTGTGGAATCGCCTTGAGAACAGCCTCGACCCGGCCTTTGCCCGCTGATCGGACATGCGGCCAAAGGACCAGGAACCCGATCCTTGCGTCATCAGCCAAAGTGAGTGCGATTTCACCGGTGCCATCACGATTGAGATGATGGCCGGCCGCCACGATCTTGGAGAATGGCAGGTTGACTGTCTTGTCGATCGCCACGCCGATCCGCATCACGATGCGCCGGTTGGTGATGGTGTAGACCGTTGTTTTCTGCACGCCGCGTGCATACCAGACGAACAGTCCTGCCGACGCGGCTGCGCACAACCCGGCCCAGGCAATCGTCCCCACCAGTGCGGTTGCGCTGGCGCCATCGCCGATCTGCAGAGCAAGCCGGACGCTGACCAGGAGGCCGAACCAGACCAGGATCGGCTTGACCCACAATGTGGTCAGCGCCAGCCTGCGCCAGTCAGGCGCGCCCTGCCAGAGGACATGCTCGCCCTGTGGCAGGTGCCCCGGAAGGCCGCGAACCGGCTCCCAGGCAAAGTCCCCGCTCATACCAAAGGCTCGGCGCGGACTGGCGTGGCGTACATGTAGCCACCACCGAAATAGCCGCTGATGATGTCTTCTTCCCGCAGGCTGATCTGGTCAGGATTGGACAGCGCGGGGACGCCGGCAAACTGGGCCGCCGTGATCGAATCGGTCTGGACTGTCTTCTTCGACTTCGACACCGCACTCATCATCATTGGCAGGATGACGGTACGAGACCCGTCTGCCAGCGCGACTTCAAGGTAGCGAATGAGGCTTTCAGCCGTATCGACCCAGATGTCGGAGACGGTTCCGGCGACCGCTCCATCCATGCCCTTCACGGTATAGCCGATCAGCTTGGGATCACCACGCACGACCGAGAACGCCGTGGCGACCCGCAGCGGGACGATCTTGGCATCGCCATGGCTGGTGCGATCCGGCTCGGTCGAGCGCATCTGGTAGGCACCCGGCCCGATGCCGGCGCCCAGCGGATTGCCGACCGGCTCGATTGGTGCACCGGGCCAGACAGCCGTGCGCTTGGCGGCCAGTTCGCGCGTGTCGCGGATCCCATCCGGCTTGATGATGGTGTGGCCATCGCCCATCAAGAAGGTTTTGGGCGCGCCGTAGAAGATGCCGGTTGCGTCATTTTCGAGGCGCCCGGTCGTGTCTTCTTCCAGTGGATAGCCTTCGCGATGGTCTTCCCGGCGCAGGTAGATGATCAGGCTGAAGAAGAACAGCACGAACATGTAGCAGAGGATTTCGACAAGGTCGAAACCAATTCCGTCAGTTCCATAGGCCATGGCAGGTTTCCTTCGAGGTTGGTCGTTTCAGGTGGGGAATTCGGCAAGGCCGAGGGATTGCGATGGATCATCGCGGGTGACACCGGCATGTCGTGCCAGCGGGCCGATTGCGATCAGCGTCGCAAACAGCAGGAGGAGCTCGATCAGATAGATGGCGATGTAACCCGTGGCCGGTCCTTGCAGCGCCAGACCCAGATGGCCATCACTGGCAAGGCCGCCCAACCAGTCACGCAGCCCGCCTGCCAGCGCGATTGCAATGCCCGTGGATGTGGCCTGCACTGCACCCCAAGCGCCCAGCACCAGACCGGAAAGCCCATCGGACACGAGGCCCATGGCAGCGCTCAACGTGCCTACAGAGAACAGCCCTCCGCCCAGCCCGATCAGCGCCACTCCAACGCAGAACAGGGCTGGTGACGCCATGGGAGACGACAGGATCACGGTGGCGAAGGC
Source organism: Hyphomonadaceae bacterium (assembly GCA_025458365.1). Taxonomy (GTDB): domain Bacteria; phylum Pseudomonadota; class Alphaproteobacteria; order Caulobacterales; family Aquidulcibacteraceae; genus JALOSP01. Next base: position 850 of record JALOSP010000141.1, on the reverse strand, counting down.
AAACAGGCCGATCATGGCGCCAAAGCCCGCAAGCCGGTGTGGTTCGCTGCCACGTGCCAGCTGGCGGGAGGCATACAGGAAGCCGGCGAGTGTCCCTGCTGCCCACAGTGACGTGAGCAGCGTGGTCGAGCCGACAGTCAGGCCCAGCACCTGGCCGCCATACGGCTCCAGCAACACGTCCTGCATGCTGAAAGCAGCAGCGCCGAGGCCGACCGAAACCAGCAGGCGGCGCACGCCCGCCCGCTCTGCAAAGCGCGCCCAGGCCTTCGTGAATGTGATCCCCTCTTCCGGCCGGATCCGCTGGATCGGGCTGCCGTCAGGGTTGCGCGCTCCCAGCCGCGGCTCCTGGCTCCACATGGCAACGCTATTGAGCACGATCGAAATCGCTGCTGCGCCCTGGATCACCTGAATCAGGCGCAGCGCGGTGAAGTCGACCAGCACCCCGCCAATGACCAGCGCGGTCACCAGCATGCCAATCAAAAGCATGATATAGAGCGCTGCCACGACCTGCGGACGCCGGTCTTCGCGTGCGATGTCGGTTGCCAGCGCGAGGCCGGCAGTCTGGACCGTATGCATGCCCGCACCTGCCAGAAGAAAGCCCAGTGCAGCGCCAGCAAACCCGACCCACTGTGGACCGACGGCACTGTCAGACAACATGAGCAGCGCGAACGGCATGATTGCGAGGCCGCCAAACTGGGCGATGCTGCCAAACCAGATATAGGGCCCGCGCCGCCAGCCGAACGCACTCTTGTGGGTGTCCGACTTGAACCCCAGCAGGGCGCGGAAGGGCGCAGACAGCAGCGGGATTGCCACCATCAGGCCGACAATCCAGGCAGGCATTGCCAGCTCC
>JALOSP010000140.1 GCA_025458365.1 Hyphomonadaceae bacterium | reverse complement strand
CCAATGCCGCCAGCCCGGTACCGGGCCTGAAGCGCCCGCTTTATGGCCATTATGGCGATGCTTACGGCTTGCTGGCAGGCCTGTGGGTCGATCGGGAAAGCACGCGCGGCTTTGCCTGGTTCCTGACCGGTTCGCCAGCCGATATCGCCCACCATGAGAGCGGCATCTATGCAGTGGAAGCCGCTGTGATGCAGGCCGCCTGCGCGGACCTTGGCCTCGCATGACAGGGTCTGGCATGAGTGAATCTTCGTTCGTTCTGATCGGCGCAGTCGCCGGTGCGTTCGGCGTGCGGGGCGAAGTCCGCGTGCGCAGCTTTACCGCTGAGCCTGAAGCGATCCGCGACTATGGCCCCTTGATGGATGCCACAGGCAAGGTGATCCTCACGCCCAAGAGCTGGCGGGTCGTGCCCAACGGGCTGGCTATGGTGGCCGCCGAAGTGCCGCACCGTGAAGCGGCGATGGCGCTGCGCAATACCAAATTGTTCGTGCCACGCGCCAAACTGCCGCCTGAGGCCGAAGACGAATTCTATTTCGTCGATCTGATCGGTCTGCCCGTTGAAGCGCTGGATGGCGCGCCGCTGGGCAAGGTCCATGCTGTCATCGGCGGGCCGCAGGACTTGCTGGAGATCGCAGGCACACCGGGTGCGAAGGGCCGCTGGTTCCTGCCTTTCACCAAGGTCACGGTGCCCGTGGTGGAGCTGGGCGGGCGACTGGTGGTCGATGTCCCCGGTGGGTTGATCCCGTGGGCTTCCGTGCCCAAAGACAGCCGCGATCAATCCTTTGCAGTAGAAGAAGACAACGACCAATGAGCCTTGCAGTTTCAGCCCGCCCCTCAGGCCGCGCATACAATGATTTGCGCGCCATCACGCTGGAGGCCGGCTTTGCGCGTCATGCCGAAGGCTCTTGCCTGACGAAGTTTGGCGACACTCATGTGCTGGTGACCGCCAGCCTGGAGGAAAAGGTGCCCGGCTGGATGCGCGGCTCCGGCAAGGGCTGGGTGACGGCGGAGTATGGCATGCTGCCGCGCGCCACCCACACCCGTGGCCGCCGCGAGGCCGCTGCAGGCAAGCAGTCGGGCCGAACCCAGGAAATCCAGCGCCTTATTGGCCGGGGCCTGCGCTCGGTGGTGGACCTGAAGGCGCTGGGCGAACGCCAGATCACCATCGACTGTGACGTGCTGCAAGCCGATGGCGGCACCCGCACGGCCAGCCTGACCGGCGCCTGGGTCGCACTGGCCCAATGCTGCAATTATCTGATCGAGGAAGGCTTGCTGGAAAAGTCGCCGATCCTGTCACCGGTGGCGGCCATCTCGTGCGGCATCTGGCAGGGCCAGGCGGTGCTTGATCTGGACTATGCCGAAGACAGCTCTGCCGAAGCCGACGCCAATTTCGTGATCGCCAAAGGGGCTGACGGCATGGCCGGACTGGTTGAAGTGCAGGCGACCGGTGAGGAACGCCCGATCTCGGAAGCCGAATTGCAGGCCCTGCTGGACCTTGCCAAGCACGGCTGCGGTCACTTGTTCGCATTGCAGGCCGCGGCCCTGGGGTGATCGGACCACATACCTCCCTGTCTGGCATTCCAGCAACCTTGCACAAGCCGATGGCACAAGGCGGGTCACCGTTCAGGAGGGCCTTGGCAGGTCTGTCGGGCCAGAGCGAGTAGGTGATTGGTTTCCATGGGAATGACAGTGTCCACCAGACCTCGGATCGGGTCGCGTCGGCCAGGGCTGTAATGGTGTGTGTACGAAACGCGGACCGGCGACAGTGCAGGTGCCTGCACTGCGCCATTCCTCACGGCAGGCCCTGACGATGCTGCCATGCCCTGCTGACAGAAACCCGGCCATTCCTGCGGGTTTGCCTTGATCTTGCCGTCAGTGGCTTGTTTGACTCCTGCCCATGGACAAAAGACTGCGATATCTGGCGATGGCCGTGCTGATCGTTCTGGTGATCGGCGGCTTTTTGCTTGCCAATGCGCTGATGACGCCGCCCGGATCCACAGGCGCGGGGTCGGCGGGAGGCAGCACCCCCCTTGCTGCCGGGCCGCGCATGGCTATCGAAGGTGATCCGCGCATGCTGGTCTGCCAGAGCCCGGCAAGCTCCAGCGCAGCCACACCCGAGGCATTGTCGGCGCTCGGCATTGAAGGACCGCTGGTGCGCGAGGAGGGTGAGAGTGCCGCTTATCGCTTCATCGTGTTCCGCGGGGCCGGCAAGCCTGCCCAGATGGTGCGTTTTGCCACCGGCGAAACAAGCCGCAACATGGCAGAGGTGACGAATTGGAACGGCGTGGCAGGCGAATCCGCCAAGGTGGACCGGTTCAATGTCGCCCACGGCCCGTCCATGCAGAGTTACGGCGCCTGGAGTACATCGGCCATGTGGGGCACGCCCAAGCCGTTGATGGCGACCCGTCTGGTTGGAAGCGCAGAGGGCGTGGTGCTGGAAGTCGCGTCCGAGCGCTTCAACCGGTGTGTCACAACCCGGTTTGACGACGAACGCATCAGGCCCGTGGCCGAGGCGCTGTCGGGTGCGCTGCTGGGTTATCTGAAAACCACAGCGCTGGATGGCATCGTTGCTCCGCAGCGGGAATATCAAGCAGCCGCAGGAGGAAGCCGGTGAGCGTGTCGCAGACCACTTTGACCGCCGGTGCAGGGCATTTCGGCATGGTCTTCCTGATCGCAATCGCCAGTGTGTCGGCCACCCCCGCTGTCGCCCAGCGGCCAGCGGACTGGGTTGTGCCCACCACAACCCCGTCTGCTGCGACACCGCCGGCAGCTGCATCAGCTGCTGCGGCAGCACCGGTGACGCCGGGCCCGGCCTCTTCCAATCCAGCTGCCACCGCAGCGGCTCCTTCAACCGGTCAGCCGGACGATGCCTTTACCGACACCAGCGAACAGGTGTTGCTGGCCGACCGCGCATTGGCAGATGCGATTTTTGATGCAGGGCCGCTGGCCGCCTACAGCGCCGCGATCTCGGGCTCCGGCGTCATTTTCGATGGCAATGGTGGTGCACCAGAGGGCGTGGCCGGGGTCAATCAACGGTTCTCGTCCTTTCCTGACGGGGTCAAGCTGGACCGACGGCCTGTGGCTGCAGTCGCGTCAGGGTCTGCAGGATCCAGCTGGGGCACCTATGCCGTGCGGCGTGGCGACCAGATCATGACCGAAGGCCATTATTTGACCAGTTGGCGGCGCGAAGCCTCTGGCTGGCGGATTGTCACCGAACTCGCCGCCGGTCGCTCGATCGCGCCGCAGGCGGCGGGGGCCCTTCCGCGTGCGCCGGATGGACCGCGCCCGGCGTCTGCACGCAGGAGCGTACCGGCAGGGGCGCCTGCGCCTGCGGCAGCCACCGCCCTGCCGGACGTGCCGATGCGTGACGCTCTGGGTCGCCCTGTCGCCCCGGCAGCGACACCCCCGGCAACCACACGCCCGGCAGCCACACCGGCCCGACCACCCTCTCGACCCTGAGGCTTAACGCCCAAGCACGGATGCGATGTCGCGCCAGTCGACCAGCTTGAAATTCTGGGCCAGCGGGCGGCCAAGGCCCTGCGCATCATTGCGATCATCCTGCACCACCATCAGGCCCTGCGGGAAACCCGGCCCCAGCGGTGCCGACGACACTTCAAGGCCATCGGTGTGGGTGACGCCATCGACCACGCCGCCGGCACCCGGCCCGATGGCGAAGGCACCGACCAGCCGGTTTGGCGCCCGACGCTCATAGACCATGTAGCGATTGGCCAGCTGGCTCGACACCACCAGATACCCGCCACCATCAGGCCCCGCCCACAGCCCCACACCCTCGACATCGGCCACCAGGCCGCTGCCGCTTCCAGCCCGGTCAATCAGCACAGGGGCGCCTGGTGTGGTGCCATCGAAGTCCACCCGCCACAGGCCGACATCTTCCTCGCCGATAAAGAGTGCGTTCTGCGCTTCATCGAACACGCAGCCTTCAACCTGACTGGACAGGCTGATGGTTGCCGTCCGGCGCGGGCCGGTGCTGCCGGTTTCCTCGATCCGGGTCAGCACCACGGCGCCGGTCTTGTAGGTCACCGCCACGATCAGACCATCCCCGCCTTGCGAGCGGCCATCGGCAGCGCAGATGCCATAGGGTTCTTCACCCGCCGGATACGATGATGCGTCTGTCAGCTGCCCGCTGGCATCGATGGCGAACACACCGACCGTATTGGTGCTGCGGTTGGAAGCCACCGCCAGATCGCGCGGGCCAGCACCTGTCATGACATTCTGACGCACATCCACATTGTTCATGCGCCCGACGGGCAGGAACTGGACCACGGCGCCTGTCAGGTCATAGACATAGATCCCGGCCTGCTTGTCGGTGCCAAGTATGCGGCTGGCGCCGGGGTCAGCCCGGTTGACCCAGATGGCAGGATCGTCTGCGGCGTCATCGCCAGTGCCGACCGGCGGGGTTTCAACTCGCGCAGGTACACTCGCCACCGGCGCAAGTCCAACCAGCATGCGCGCGGCAATGCGGTCTTCCGTGCTCATGCAGCCGGGCAAGGCCAAGGCAGCGGCCAGCGCAATCATGGATGGGGCTTTGATCGGGTGCAAAAGGTGCCTCCTTGGTATGACGGCTGCGCTACCGGGCCTGTGTGACGCTGGTATGTCTGCGCGGTTGCGACAGTCGCTGCATCCGCCCCTTGTGCAGTACGGTACGGTACGGTACCGGACTGGCCATGAGACTGCAAGACACCCCAGCCCCAAGTCCGGGCCAAGCCACGCCTGCGGGAAGCAGTCGCCGTGATGCGGTGCTGGCGGCAGTGCTGCGCCTGCTGGAAACCGAAGGCGCAGCAGCCTCGACCGCCCGGATCGCACAGGCTGCGGCCTGTTCGAAGGAAACCCTCTACAAGTGGTTCGGTGACCGGAACGGCCTGTTGACAGCCACCGTGCAATGGCAAGCCGCACGGGTCGCCATGCCTGCCATGCCACATGACCGGCTGACCCGTGAGGCACTGGAAGCTGCTTTGACCAGCTTTGCCGAAAGCTGGCTGACCGTGATCAGTGGCGAGGCCTCCATCGCGCTCAACCGGGCAGCGGTCGCCAATCCGT
>JALOSP010000139.1 GCA_025458365.1 Hyphomonadaceae bacterium | reverse complement strand
GGGGCAGGAGTTCTCCGGCTACGCGCAGCAGATCGCGAACGGCATCGCCCGTCTCAAGCTCACGTTGCCGGCCCTCATGGAGCTGGCCCAAGGCGGCACGGCGGTCGGGACGGGGTTGGCCTCGCCGGTCGGCTTCGCCGAAGCGGTGGCCGACGAGATTGCGCGACTCACCGGGCTCCCCTTCACGAGTGCGCCGAACAAGTTCGAAGCGCTCGCGGCGCACGACGCGATGGTCTTCACCCACGGCGCGATCACGACGGTGGCGATGTCGTGCTTCAAGATCGCCAACGACATTCGCTTCCTCGGCTCCGGCCCGCGAGCCGGCCTTGGCGAGCTGGCGCTCCCGGAGAACGAACCGGGCAGCTCGATCATGCCTGGCAAGGTCAATCCGACGCAGTGCGAGGCGATCACGCAGGTCGCCGCGCACATCCTCGGCAACAACGCGGCCATCGCCTTTGCCGGATCGCAGGGCCACTTCGAGCTGAACGTGTTCAACCCGATGATGGCCTACAACTTCCTGCAATCGGTCCAGCTGCTGGCCGATGCCGCCGTCAGCTTCACCGAAAACTGCGTGGTCGGCATCGAGCCGCGCCTCGACAACATCCAGCGCGGGTTGGAAAACTCCCTGATGCTGGTGACGCCTTTGAAGGAAAAGTACGGCTATGACCTCGCCGCCAAGGTCGCCAAGACCGCCCACAAGAACGGCACGACCCTGAAGGTAGAGGCGCTGGCACTGGGGATTTCGGAGGCTGACTTCGACGCCATCGTGGTCCCCGCCAAGATGATCGGGCCTGATCCGGCGTGATGTCGGACCGCAGACCTCCGCGTCTGCCAAGCACGCGAGGACGCGTGCGGTCCGAGGGGCGAACAGGGGGCAATCAAAACACCTGAGCGCGGCTTTCCAAAGCCGCATCAGCCGCCTCACCAGCCCAGCACCAGAAGGTCCAGCCCGGCCATCATCGCTTCGCGCGAAGGCGTCGCCGATCCCAGAACCTCACCTGTCAGTCGACTGCGGGGTATGGATGCCAGTTCCGGCACATAGGCCCGCAGTTTGCAACCTTCGAGTTCGATGACTGGCGTCAGGCGGCCAAGGTCGGCGGCGCTGGCTGCTTCCACTGCCCGGCAGGGCACCACCAGCACCGTGTCGAGTGCACTCAGATGTTCGGATTGAAACACGACTAGCGCGCAGATGCCATCGTGCGTCTCGTCAATGGCAATGACATCCAGAAAGGCCAGCCGGTTCAAAAGCTGCGGTATCCGTCCGACCACATGCCGGTGTTGGCGATCCGCCGGTTGTAGCTGGCAATGCCGTCGGCATGGTCACGCTCCCACGCTTTGCGCTCTTCTTCGGCCAAAGCCCGGCCAATCGCCACCTCGGCAATTTCGGACATGTTCAGGCCCGCCGCCTTTGCCGCATCAATCAGATGCTCGGACACGGTCAGGTTCAGGCGCTTCTTGGGTGTCGTCACTGTGTGCGTCATACGTGCACGATATGCGCATCAGCAATACCGGTCAATCCTGCGCGAGGAAGCGGCCGCTGGAGCGCGGCTGTCCCAGCCGCAAATTCGCGTCCACCCCAATGCGGCAGGGACTGCCGCGCTCCAAAAGGGCCTCAAATCCCCACCGCCTCCTCCAGCACGCCCAGTTCCTCACGCAGATAGCGGGCGATCTTCGCCAGTTCGGCGTCGTTCAGCACATTGGCGCCCGCGATCAGGCCAAAGTCCAGCTCGTCACGATAGCTCTGCACCGTGATATTGAGCGCCATGCCATGGGTCGGGATCGAGACCGGATAGAGATGCTGCAACTCGGCTCCCGCCGCATAAAGGCTCATCGGCGCGCCGGGCACATTGGAGATGATCACATTGGCCGCCATCGGCATCACGTCGGCCAGGTTGGAGCGTGAATAGAGCAACGCCATCACCTGCATGCCCATCGGCGCGCCCAGCACCGAGAGATGCTGCACATGAGGGATCACGTCTTTCAAGGGATTGATCATCGCCTTGGCCGCGCCACCCTCGGCAATGATCGCTTCCAGCCGCAGCTTGGGGTCGGCAATGGTGGAGCAGAGCGAGAATGTGGTGGCAAACACCTGATTATTGCTGTCTGCATTGCCATCCTCGCGCAGCGAGATCGGAACCGCAGCCGTCATGGATTTCACCGGCAGCGCGCCCTGATCGGCAAGCCAGCGGCGCAGTGCACCTGAACACAAGGCCAGCACCACGTCATTCAGCTTGGCACCGACCGGTTTGCCAGCCGCCTTCACGCGCTTCAACGGCAGGTGCAAGGTTGCAAAACTGCGCTCGGACGAGATCGACCGGCCCAGCGGCGTCTTCGGCGGGATCATGCCTGGCAGGCGGGCGAGCACATCAGGCTTCAACAGGCCGCCAGCCACATCGGCCACAGTCTTGGCCACCAGTGGCAGGTTGGTCACCAGCTTGAGCGCGGTTTCGGTCTGCATCATGGCATGATCGAACAGCACCACTGGCAGCCCCACTGGCTGGTGCCGGGCGGTCCTTTGGCGTGGCGCTGAAATCATAGATGATTTTGGACAGCGCCACCCCTGCCCCGCCGTCGATCATGGCATGGTGCAGCTTGGAATAAAGACCCACCTGCCCGTCTGGCAGATCGTCAAACACGTACATTTCCCACAGGGGGCGCGCCCGATTGAGCAGCTTGGCATGCATCCAGCCGACCAGCCGGTTCAAGCTTGCCTCATCGCGCGGTTCGGGCAGGGCGGCGCGGAACATGTGGCGGTTCAGATCGAACGCCTCGTCTTCGATCCAGCTGGGATTGTCGAGATCGAGCACCGGGCGGGCGAGCTTGCGGCGCAAGGCAGGCGCCAGATGCAGGCGACCGGCAACTTGCGCCTTGAAGTCCTCGAAGAAGTCGCCGCGATAGTCCTTCGCGGGCTTGAACAGGGCGATGGAGCCCACATGCATCGGCATTTCGGGCGTTTCCATGTAGAGAAACATGGAATCCATCGACGTCAGCTTGATCGCAGCGGCCATTCCCTGCCCTCCCCCTCATCCACAGGACAAATGCGCCAGCCACTGACGGGCTGGTCGCGTCAACCCGTTCAGCCATAGGCAATCGCAAATGGTCCGTCCTTCTTGAACGGGGCAAACTGCCCGTCCTTTTGGGACAGCCGGTCAGCCACCGCCCACCAGGCTGCAGCATTCACGCCAATCCCGACATGGCTGGCCAGCCGCACTTCGATATTCTCCGCATTCGGCGCATCGGGCGCAATGCAGGTGCGCCAGTTCACGATGGCATCGAGCTTGGTATAGATGGATGAATTGGGCACCGGCAGATCGCCTGCCAGCGCTTCGAGATCCGCCGGCTTGGTGTTCTGGTGACGCTCACCCGACAGCATTTCATAGAGCTTGCTGGCGTTGGTGGCGCGCACATCGCCTGCAAACGGGCTGCCCAGCGTGATCACGGAGCGCACCTTTTCTGTCCGCGCGAGCGACAGATAGCGTGCATAGACACCGCCCAGGCTCCAGCCGATCAGGCTGACCTTCCGGCCGGTGGCCGCGTGGATTTCATCGAGCCTGCGCTCCAGCAGATGGCGCTTCTTGTAGAAGCCCCCCAAATTCTGGCCCATCTCCCAGGCATGGGCATCATAGCCCAGCCGCTTCAGATAGCTGCGGATCGGGGCTGTCGAACGGTCTGAAGCCAGGAAGCCCGGCAGCAGCAGCACCGGATGGCCGTCACCCCTGGGCGCGCTGTCGAGGATCGGGCGGGCCAGCACCGAACCTGCAAATTCGATCCAGGCACGCCCTTCCACCAGCAGAAGCCCCCGATGGGGCGGTTTCAAACGCGGACGCGGGCTTGGGCCAAGGTCGGCCTGTGTTGCTGTGGCTGCCATCAGTGTCTGCTCCCGAAACGCGATCGACGTGCAACCCTGACACTCTTGGGGCGTCATTGAGGTTCACCGTGGACACGCTATCGTGAAGCGGGGCGGAGTCAAACAGCATGCACCGTGGCGAGCACCACCCCGGCCCGACTGGCGGGCAGGACAGGGGCTGCCACTTGTTGCACGAGGCACTCCGGTCCAAGCCGGGCGCCATGACTGCCGGAACCGGACTGACCGACGCGCCCGCCGCTGCTTTCCAGACCATGATCACACTAGCGCGCACGCACGCCATCGGGCGCCTGTGCCGCCGGGGCGGGCTGACGCCATTTGCAATCTGCGACCATGATACCGTGCTGGACGGTGATGGCCACTCCAACCGCGACCAGCTGGACGACCTGTATCGCAGGCTGGGCGCCTTGCCCCCTGGCCCGATGGTTGTCGTGTCGGAAGGCTCCTCAGACAGTCACAAGAACTTGCTGATCCTCTATGCAGAGAGCCCGGACGGGAGCGCGTGGCGGGTGATCGAGGCGATCAGCTTTACAAAAAAGCCGCTGTTCTTCGGGCCGATCCTGTTGAGGCAGGGTCAGGTCAACCTGCAACCTGTCGAGACAATCGCCCTTGCGGCGCGGATTCACCCTCGTTCCCCGGGCGGTCAGTCTACGAGGGAACTGCAGAATAATGACAAGGGTGCTTGACGGGCCGGGCCTGAAATGACAAGTATACTTTGCATAACGACAATGTCAATTGTCAATCTGGATGCGAAGTGCGACGCCAATGTCGCCTGTATTGTCGAGGAGAGCACCATGAAATCCCTGTTCCGCGCCACCACGGCTGTTGCCGCCTTGCTGCTCGCAACGGCGTGCGCCACCTCCGACACCAGCACCAGCACCACACCGGTGGCGACCGCTGCCGCGGCAGACACCGCACTGGCGGCTGGACCCGCCATGTGGGTGGTCCGGGATGCCGACACGACCATTTATCTGTTTGGCACGTTCCATCTGCTGCCCGAAGGCGAAACCTGGATGACGCCAACCGTGCGCGCGGCGTTTGATTCCAGCCAGACCCTCAAAATGGAGCTGGCCAGCCTGGAGCCGACCCCGGCCGAAGCCCAGTCGATGATGGCCATGGGTGCGGCCCAACCGGCATTTGGCTCGCTGCTGGGCCGGTTGACGCCCGCCGAAACAGAAACCCTCGCCAAGGCTGCCGCAAAGCTCGGCGGGCCGGTCCAGATGTTCGAAGGCATGCGCCCGTGGCTGGCAAACCTGCTGATGGCTGTGGCCTTGGCCGGCGAGCTCGGGCTCAATCCGGAATCCGGCGCGGAAAAGGTCCTGACCCGCCTGGCCAATACGGCCGGCAAACCGATCGAGGGATTCGAAACCTTTGAGCAACAGATCGGCTTTTTCGCGGGGCTCAGCGACGAGGTTTCGTTCAACGCCCTTCGGATCGGCTTGCGCGACTGGGCCAGTGCCGCCGATGATTCCCGGGCGATGCTGTCGGCGTGGCAGAATGGTGACGCTGTGGCGCTGGAAGGCACGGTCAACAAGGCCATAGGTGAGGTCCCCGAATTCCGCAGGGTGCTGTTGGAAGATCGCAACCGGGTCTGGGCGGACTGGATCGATGCACGGATGGACCAGCCCGGCACGGTTTTCGTGGCCGTCGGTGCGGGCCATCTGGTCGGCAATGACAGCGTGCAGGTCTTCCTGCAGCAGCATGGCCACAGCTCGGTGCAGGTCACCGGGCGGCGCTAGGCCGAGGCCCCCATCGTCACGCTGCGCGCCTGGCAATCGAATGTGTCGACGGGGCGATGGAAAGCCCTTCCCCCTCGTGGGGAAGGGTTGGGATGGGGGGCGGTGAGGCAAGCGCAAACTTCACTGAATCTGCGCTTTCCGCGAGAACCCCCATCTCCCAGCCCTTGGAGCGCTGCTCCAAGCCCCACAAGGGGAAGAGGAGCAAGACCGCGCATGCCCCGGGCAGATGCGAGTCCGCCGCCACTTCGCGGGAAGAGGGGCATTGCCTGACGATCCAAAGCAATCGCCCCCTTCCGGTCATCGCGCGAAGCGGCTAATCCCGGCGGGGTTGATCTCTCCTTCCGGTCCGGACCCGTCCCATGCATGATATCAAGACCCTGCGCGCCGATCCCGCCCACTATGACGCCGCCTGGGTCCGCAAGGGGCTGGACCCGCAGACGCCAGCGATCATTGCACTGGACGAACAGGTGCGCGCCGCCAAGTCCCGGCGGATGGAGGCCGAAGCCACCCGCAACAGCGCGTCCAAAGCCATCGGTGCGGCCAAGGCGAAAAAGGACGAGGCGGAAGCCGCCCGCCTGATGGAACAGGTCGCCGCCGCCAAGGCCGCCATGGAAGCCGCCGCCAGCGAAGAAGCCGTGGCCGAGCCGCAATTGCACGCGCTGCTCGCCGCCCTGCCCAATCTGCCTGATCCCAGTGTTCCCGATGGCACGGATGAACATGGCAATGTGGAAGCGGCCCGCTGGGGCAGCCCGCGTCAGTTCAACTATGCGCCGAAGGACCATGTGGCGATTGGCGAAGCTCTGGGCCTGATGGACTTTGCCGCCGCCGCCCGGATGAGTGGCGCCCGCTTCGTGGTGCTGAAAGGCCAGCTGGCGCGGCTGGAACGGGCGCTGGGTCAGTTCATGCTGGACACCCAGACGGGTGAGCGCGGGTATCAGGAGGTGAACCCGCCGCTGATGGTCAGGAATGAGGCCATGTTTGGAACTGGCCAGCTTCCGAAATTTGAAGACGACCTTTTTGACAACATAGAGGCAGTATCCTTGCCCAACGAGGATGACGAAGCTACGAGTCTCGAGAATTTTAAGAATAAACAAGTATCTGGATCTGTTTTTCTTGATTATTGCGATACTCATGAGATTCAGATTTCAAAAAAACGGTACAGAGAAGAGCTTGCCGATTTGCGTGGATGGGTTTTTAAGGGTGATAAATCAAATATATTTGTTTCCTTAGCTTGCCTGAAGGCTGATAAAAAGAACTGTGTTACATTATTTATTTCTCGTATAGGATTGTTTATGTTAACTTATTATCAATTATGGTTATCGCAAATAGTACTGATCCATGTTAAAAACTAGCATTACATTTGTCTTAAATATCTTCGACACTGACCGTGAGAACCCACAAAAATATTTACAGTCCATGATTCATTTCTAGTGGTACAATATCTGCAAATAAAGGAATTATATTTGTTCTATAAACTATCGTGCTTATTTTTCGTGGTATTTAGTTTTGCTTCATTGGGCGTCGTGAATCGAAGGAAGTAAATTTGAAATAGATTCCTTGCTGATACAAAATGACAAAAGAAAGGGATTTCAATATTACCAAATCGTTCGTTGTTGCTGATTGGAAACAAAAGTGAAATAACCAAAGCCTATTCTTAAAAAAAAAAACAGAAATAAAGCAGGATTTGTCAATCTCAAAGAAGGACAACATCAATCCTTTTGTTGGATGATGATATCTACGATGTGATTTGCGGAATGGCCACAAAAATGAAATATTGTTTATTTACTACCCCGATAATCGAGATGTACGAAGAAAAATTTGATTATGCTGTCCTTGCGGGTGAAAATGAATTTTCTGAAGTAATCTAAATATTTATAAATAGACATGGGGAAAAATCGTTTTTTATTCTCATCATCATACAAGTAAAGAATTTATAAAAAGCTGTTGCCG
>JALOSP010000004.1 GCA_025458365.1 Hyphomonadaceae bacterium | reverse complement strand
TCATTATATCAGCAATGATCCCGACCATGTTGCGGCCTTTCTTGGCATTCTCCGCGCAGGCCATGCGGTGGCGCTGCTTGATCCAATGCTTTCTGCCGATCGCAAGCAAGCGCTCGAAGGGAATTATCGGCCCGAGGTGGTGATCAATCCAGCCTTCGCCCCGACTGGCCAGATCGCTGGATTGGATTATCGCGTCAGCCCAGGCTCAGGTGAGACGCTTCATCCTTCGCTGGCGGTCCTTCTGTCCACATCTGGCTCGACAGGAAGCCCAAAGTTTGTCCGGCTCAGCCTTGGCAACCTGACATCGAACGCCGAAGCGATCGCCGAAGTGCTGGACATCCGCCAAGATGAAGTTGGGCTTGGGCATCTGCCGCTTCACTATTCTTACGGCCTGTCGGTCCTCACCAGTCACCTCATCAAAGGTGCACCGGTCTTTTTGACCGCGAAAGGCATGATGGACAGGGATTTCTGGATCGACCTGAAGACCATGGCCGTAGCGCACTTTCCCGGGGTCCCATTCCACTATCAGACCCTGCGGCGGCTGGGGCTGCACCGGCTCGACTGCCCGACACTGCGGGTCATGACCCAGGCAGGCGGGGCGCTTGACCGTGCCACTCGACAAGCCTGTCACGATTTCATGTCGGCCAGATCCGGTCGGTTCCACGTGATGTACGGCCAAACCGAAGCCTCGCCGCGGATCACCACCCTTTCGCACGAAGACTTTCACCTGCACCCGGAAACAGTAGGCACTGCCTTGCCGGGCGGTTCATTGGAGATTGTCAAGCCGCAAGATCGGTCGTTTTCGGATCCAGACGAAGGCGAAGTGGTCTATCGCGGCCCGAATGTCATGCTTGGGTATGCCGATTGTCGCGCTGATCTGGCGCTCGGGGATGTGCAAAACGGTGAATTGCTGACAGGCGATATTGGCAAGCTCGAGGCTGGAGGCCAGTTGCGCCTGACGGGGCGCAGCAAGCGGTTTGCCAAGATTGCAGGTTTGCGCGTGAATCTTGATGACATCGAACAGGTCGCGGCAAACCTGTCTGGAGAAGCCGCGTCGATCCAGAAGGGTGACCAGATCTGGATTTTTGTCGTCTGTCCAACTGACGTGGGAACGATGCGGCAAGCGTTGATCGAGCTGCTTGTGCAACGGTTCACAATCCCGAGGGTCGCATTCAGGGTTCAACCTGTCGATTCGATCCCTAGAACCGAGCGTGGCAAGACCGACTACGCGACCCTGGAACGTCTGCCATGAACTTCGAACAATTGCTCCAGTCTCCTGCCTACACTGTGCCTGCGCGCGAACGCAGGGACTTGATCCTTCAGGAGCTCAATACGCTATCGCTGCACCATTACGAATATTGCGAACCATACCGCCGGATTATTGACGGGCTTTGGGGTGGCAGGCCAGGGGCAGACACCCTGAATGCCTTTCCCTATCTTCCGGTTGCACTTTTCAAGTCTCAGACATTGCAGTCTGCCAGCCCAGAGCAGATCCGCCTGACGCTGACCTCGAGCGGGACAACCGGACAGGCGGTAAGCCGGGTCTTGGTCGACTCGGAGACTTCGTTGCGGCAGCAGGCCGCCTTGACGAACTCGCTCACCCATATTCTGGGCAAGAAGCGCCTTCCAATGCTGGTGATTGATACGAGCGAGGTCTATCGAAACCCGAGCATGATGAGTGCGCGTGGCGCAGGCGTGCTGGGAATGATGCGTTATGGCCGCGATCACGCCTTCGCTTTGGGGCCTGATCTAGAGCTTGATGTGGATGCCATTCGCAGTTTCCTGGATCGCAACGGCGATGCGCCGTTCTTCATGTTTGGCTTTACATTTCTGGTCTGGGCCAAGCTGTTCGAAGCGTCGGCCGGCCAGACTGTCGACCTCTCTAACGGCATCCTGATTCACTCGGGCGGCTGGAAAAAGATGGTCGAGAAGGCGGTTGACAACGAGGTTTTCAAAAGCCGGCTCAACGAGCGTTTCGGGCTCAGTCGCATCTACAACTTTTACGGGATGGTCGAACAACTCGGGTCCATCCTCCTCGAAGGGCCGCACGGGCTGCTCTATCCGCCCAACTACAGCGACGTGATTATCCGGGATCCGCAAACCTTGATGCCCGTCCCGCACGGAACACCGGGCCTGATCCAGGTGATCAGTCTTGTGGCAAAGTCCTATCCCGGCAACAGCCTCCTGACCGAAGACTTGGGGGTGATCGAGGCCGTCGACCCAGGCGAAGATGGATGGATGGGCCCAGGCCTCCGGATTCTGGGCAGGCTGCCGAAAGCAGAATTGCGCGGGTGCAGCGATGTGGTGGCCAGCCATGCCGCATGAGGTCGCGCTCCTTGGGCCTGACGGCATCCTCGTGCCTGTCGACATGCGCGACTTCGGTCCGCAATGCGACAGGCTCCACGCCAGAGCGGTGGCCCCGTTTGCCGATGGCAGCATCCGGCTCCTCGGGGTGATCTCGAGGCTTCTCCTGACCGCGCCAGATGCCCGGGGCATCCCACAATTCACCGCGCTTGGTTATTGGCTCAGGCCAAGCATGCTTCAACGCATGAAGCACGCTTTTGACGATACGCTCCGCCCTGGACAGGTCGCAACCCCACGCGGAACAGCTTTTCATTTGCCACCACAAAACGTCGACACCCTCTTTGTCTATTCTTGGGCCCTGTCGGTGCTTGCCGGCAATTCAAATATTGTGCGGTTGCCTTCACAGATCAGCCGGACAACCCAGATACTTTGCACAACGATCGCGGCGGCGCTTGCTGAAACAGGCGAGAACGAGCGGCACCTGTTCTGCACTTACGATCATGGTTCGGGACTCAACCGAACCATCAGTGCGCTCAGCGATTTGCGAATGGTCTGGGGTGGGGACGAGAAGGTCCGAACGGTAGGGACCGACCCGCTGCAGCCAGACGGCCTGTCACTCGGTTTCCCTGACCGCCAGTCCTTCTCTATCATCGCAGCCGCAATCTATGCCGACCTTCCGGTGGCTGGCCGGGATCAGCTGGCAAACCAATTGTACAATGACATCTACTGGTTCGATCAGATGGGATGCGGCTCGCCAAGGGTCATATTCTGGTTGGGTGAGATTGGCGATCTTGCAGACGATCTCTTCACAAGGCTGGTCAACGTGGCCCGCTCCAAAAGCTACAAGACAGAAGCATCTGTTTCTGTCAGCAAATATGTCCGGATGAATGACATGGTCGCGTCTGGCGTTGCACAAACCGGCACGCGTTTCGGACCGGAACTGGATGTCGTCAACACCAGCCTCAGCCCGGCGCTTGCTGCCCATCATCATGGCGGCGGGTTTCTGATCTCGACGCCCCTGGGCAGCCTTGAAGACATCCTTCCGACGATCAACCGGCAGGTTCAAACGATCACCCATTTTGGCCTGCAACCGCCTCAATTGGAGCAGTTTGCAAAGAGCCTGATCGGCAAAGGTGGATACCGGATCGTGCCGATTGGCGAAGCCTTGAGTTTCGAACCGATTTGGGACGGCGTGGATTTGCTGGCTCACATGACGCGGCGTATTGTCTGGCGGTAAGCAAATCTGAAGCGACCGGGCATTCGCACGGTCTGTTCTGTCGAAGACCCTGTTGGACAGGAAGTTGACCCTCGGGAACTGCCAGACCTGCCCGACCGGGTTCAGCTCTGGCGAGCGTGGCGGCAGTAGGATCGGGATGATGTTGGCAGGCCAGACCAGCCTGGTCGTGATGTGCTACCCGGCCCGATCCAGCAGCAAGACCGCGTGGGCGCCACGGGCGACCGTGCGGGAGATCTCGTCGAGATGGGCCTGCATGGCGTGGGTATTGGCCCAAGGCATCGCCATACCAGCCCCGACCGCGCGCGCCGGGCAGATGGCGCTGAACAGGTAGAGGCTCTTGGAACGCTGGTCGGCGGGCTGCCGTGGCCTTGTGCCCTTTCGCGCCCACAACCGGGTGAGGCCGTTCTTCTGGCCGATCCTGGCTTCGTGGTGGTACCAGATTGCGATCCGGCGCTTGCGGGTCACGCCTTTGAGGTGCGCGGCAAGCGGCGCGGGAAACACAAAAGAGTCAAAGCGTCGGCCCTTGGCATGATTGGAACCAGCCATACTCGACCTTAACCAATCAGCGCTATGTCGGAAAAAGGTGTTCATGCAGAAGCGCCGTGGAGATAGTGATGAAGAGATTGGTGTTGGGCCTTATGGCTGCAGCTGTCTGTATTGCGCCCGGCAATGCCAATGACAGCCGGATGGCTTCTGTCACAACGGTCGTGCCCCTCGATTGCACGGTGCGGCTGTCTGACACGACACTGGTTGCCAGTCGCGAGACGGTGGGCGTGACCAGCGAGTTCTGCAACAATGGTACCGGTTACCGCCTGATCGCCACGCCGACAGGCAATGTGACGGGCAGTCGGCTGATAGTCGATGGGCGCGAGATCCGGCTCGAGGCCGGCATTGACGTCGTGCTGGCGTCCGAGCCGCAGGCTGCAATCCGCGAACGCGCCATCAGCTTTGTTGCACACAGCGACGATGCCAGTGGAGAGCTGTCGGTCCGGGTCGAAACCCGCTGATCAAAGCCTGAAAGACGGGCGTGCAGCCTATCGCGTGCGACCGGTACACTGGCCGGGCAACACGTTTGACAGTTCATCCGGGCTGATGGTGACCGTGACTGTGTCACGGTACCGTCCGGCCAGCTTGCCCATTGCCGCGTTGGCAAACAGGCTGGCGGCCACGTCCACCGTGTGACCGGACAGCGCCGGGCCACAGGTCAGACGCCCGCCCGACCCGGACGCGATACCGCCGCGACCATCTGATACCGCAAGATCATACGCGATGGCGTCGAGCCGCCCGTCTGCCTCGATTTCTTGATTACGCATGACCAGGTCCCGACTGCCGATCTCGACCGAGAAGCCACCCGTGGCCGTGACATCAAACGATGCACGGGCCCCTTGCGGGCTGAAACCTGCCACATTGCGCGCCGGAATGGTGCCGAAATCCAGAACCGTACCACCGCGCCGCGATACACCGATCAAGGACGGCACCCGGACTTCCAGCGTGCCAAGCTCAAATGGCATGATGTCTTCGCGCACCATCCCATCGGCAGCACACGCCACGATGGCGTCCAGCGCGGCGGTTGTGACACCGGCATGCAGCGGCAAGCCCGCCGGGACAGTCAGGCCTATCGTCACATCGGCTTGACCGCGCGCATCAAACGCGAGAGGGGCCCAATGTTGGCCGAGCGAGGCTGGATCAAGGCCCGCCGCGCCGCTGCCGCCCCCGCCAATCAACCGCATGCCGTTGCCCGTGTCAGCTCTGAAAGACACAGGTAGCGCACTCGACCTGGAACGGGCCTGCAGGCGTATCCAGCCTGATTGCAACGGCTGCCCCCGCAAAGTCACCGTGAAGTCGCGGGTTGAAGCGGTCGGGGACAGCGGGTTATAGTCGCTGATCGAGATGGTCGACCGTTCGCGTGCATTGATCCCGCACGCATGTGCTGGGAGTCCGGCCAGAGTTGCCAGACCAAGCGCGACACCCGGCACCAAGTTTGTAAGCGCCACCTTTGCAGTCATCGCGCGGCCTCTCGCCAGGGGGCTCCGGTGATCGGGCGCAGGGTGCCGGCATCATGAATGCCGTCGGCGATTTCCGGGACGATCAGTTCGAACTGGCTGCTCGTCTCACCCTGCATCTCGATGATCCAGCGCCCGGCCCGCAAGCCCGTGACCCCAAACCGGCCAGCTGCATTGGTGAACAACTCGATCGGCTCCCGCCCGGCACCACCAAGGCTGCTCGCTTCGACCGCATAACCGGACAGCAATGCCACAGGCGATCCATCTGCAAACTCCAGCCGCCCGACCGCAGACTGGTTGTAGCGTGACCCAACCGGGATGCGGTAGCCGCCCCGGTAAGGTGCGCGCATCGCGACCGAGCCGGACCCGATATCGTAGCCAATCGGTGCATCGGGAACGCCATAGGCAACTTGCCGCAAGGCATGGGCTCCCAGATTGTTGGCCACCACCGGCATGCCGACAAAGGAGCGGGCCTCATAGCCGTCCTCGCGCGGCTCCAGTTCAATCGCGGCCCCGTTCAAGGTGGGATCCGGCACGAAGATCGCAAACCCGCCGCTGATCGGACGGCTGATCGCCAGCGCGCCATCGGCGTAGGCGATAGCGGTCGCAAACCGGGCCGAGGTGCGCTGGTCCTGCACCTGTGAGGTCGCCGAGGCATAGGCGAGAGAATGACTCAGCCCACCATCGATCCAGTGACCAACACGGCCGATAGCCGCGACCCCCGAGGTTGTTTCTTCACTGTGGCGCAGTTCGATATTGGTGGTCGTGGCCCCGATGCCTTGCCCGGCGGAGTTCAACCAGGCGAGACCAGCCTGATTGTTGGCCGATGCATAGTCAAACCGCGCCGATGACCGGTCACCCAGCCGTTGGACATAGCCGAGGCGGAAGCCCCAGCCCTCGTCTTCACTGTCGCGTGTGTAGTCAGCCTCCAGCGAAAGGGCCCCGGTCGTTGCAAACCGTCGGGTGAGCGAAATCAGTGCACTGGAAGCAGTTTCGTCATTTGTCTGGCTGATCGAATGGCGGAGGCTGGCATTCAGCGAGGTTGCAGGTCCAAACGCGCGCGACATGCTTGCGGCGAACTGCCATTCGAACGGACTTGTGCCCGCGTCGCCAAACACGGACGAAAACCCGTCGCTGACATATTGAACGCTCAAGCCCACGCCCATCGGATTGCGCGCAGCTGGATCGGGTCTTGCCGAATAGGCCAGATTGGCCGCGACGCCCTCGCCCGAATCCTCGCGCGACGACAAAGCCGCGTCGAGCGACAGGATGCCGCTTGCCAGCCCGACCCGGGCTTCGACGCCACCGAGCAGGCCTTCGATAGTTGCCTGACCACTCACACCGAGCGTCAGGTGTTCATTGACCCCGGCAGTGTAGTAACCTGAGACGAATGGTCGATCACTGTCATAGCTCAACCCATCGGGATCCACCCCGGCTTCGACCCCGGCAGTGACATTGAATTCGCTTTGACCGGGTTCAAGCAGCGAGCGCTCCACGAACAGGCTGACGGACACGACTTCGCGCCCGCCGCTATCGTCAGTGATTTCCAGCCGCAGGTCATTGGCGCCTTGGGCAAAGGGAAAATCGGAAAACCGGTAGACGCCTGGCTCGACCCGGAAGGTCCGGACCGACTGGTTGTTGACAATCGCCTCGATGGTGGATGGCCGCAGGACTGTGACAGTCTGCTCGCCGGGATTGCGTGACTGGGCGTCCGGCGTGAACTGGTTGGGGCTGCTGGAAAGCGAAATCGCCGCAGCGGGGGTGGAGCCGAGAAAGGAGCGCGTCGGATTGGCCTGATCGCCGACCACCAGCCGGGTGCCGCGGTTCAGGTTGTCATAGATCACCCGCGTCCCCTGGCGTGTCACACCGGGATCATCGGAGTTCGTGCGCAACGTGGCTTCTGTTTCCCACGCCAGCGGGCCGACGCGGCCGGCAGCGTCCATGAAGATGTCGGGCGCAACCAGACCATCGCCGGTTTCGGACCAGATGTAATCGAGGTTGCCCCGGAGATTGACATAGGCCGACACATCGGCAGGTGCGGCCACTTCTCCACTGTACTGGACCCTGCGCGGCGACACCGCCAGCTCCACCGGCCAGCGACCGTTGGGCGGCAGCGCGATCTTCAGTGTCATGGTCTCCAGCTCGAGAACAGTTGCATAACCTGCCGCACCCAGAGCTGACACCGTGACGGTCTGGTCACTGCCGATCCGGGCTTCCAACTCGGCCACACCTTCGGGTGTTAGCGCCTGCGAGACGGCGGCCACAAGACCGGAACGATCAATCGCGATCCGGTCGTCGGGGGAGACCTGCACTGTAACACTGCCAAGCTCGCGCGTTCCACTCACCAGGGGTACAGGCAGGCTGACAGTCTGACCTGTTTGATTGAGCCTGAACGTGTTCGGCTCTGTGGGCAGAACCGGCGCTGCTTCTGGCGGCAGGGTGGCTGGCAGATCGGGCGCGCGCGCCGGAACATCGAGACCCGCAGCTGTGGCGTTCGCGCGACGGACTGCAGCGGCCTCTTCTGGCGCGAGTACACGTCCGGGCGGGCCCGGCGGAGGCGTGAAGGGTGCAGGGGGTCCGACTGAAGGCGGAGGCCGGCCGCTCTGGGTCGTTCGGGCACCGGACGTCCGGGGAGACCAGTCGGGCCTCCCGCTGGACGCTGGCGTCGTAGCTGGCTGGGCTGGCTGCGGTTGAGCGGGCAGGCGCGCACCGCGGGCAGGCGCGGCTTGCGGTGTGGCGCGGCTTGGGCCGGGTCGGGCTCCAGATCGCGGAGCAGCAGGACGGCGGACCCAGTCGGGCTGCTGCGTGGTTTGGCGCGGGGTGGTTTGGCGCGGGGCGGTCTGGCGTGGGAGGGGGCGCGTCGATTGATTGGAGGGGGCAACCCAGTTCGCGGGTTGGGCCTGCTCGGTTGCCTGGGCCGTTGCAGGCATGGCCAAGCCATGGGCAAGCGCCCCCGATGCGAGCACAAGGATCGCACGACGGACCGACATTGCGGACGGGCCGCTCATCGACGGCGACGCTCCAGAGTCAGTTGGGCGCTGAGCACCCCAGAGCGCGATGGCAGGTCCAGCGACATTTCGATTTCGCGGGTCTGGCCGGGGCCGATCATGCCAAGCCCAAGCAGCTGTTGCAATTCTGTGGGAGAGAACCGCTGAGAGAAAATCTGCCGACCGGCCTCATCAACCTGGGTCAGGACCAGTCGTTGCTCGCCGAGATAGCCATAGGTCGATGCGGTATTGCGCACAGTCAGGACCGGGACCGCGCGGGTCTCGCCCACGGCCTTGACGCTGGATTGCACGATCTCCAGCTGGGACTGGGTGCCCGGCACGCCGACATTCACCAGCACCTCGAAGTTGTAGAGCACCTGGACCGCCGATTCGCCTTCGGGCAGCCGCACCGGCAATTGTGCCACGGTCACGATGAAATGGCGCGAGCGCGGGATGATCGGCGAGCCGACATATTGCAACCGAACGGTACGATTGGCACCTGGCTCAACAATGGCCTGTGCCGGGAAAACAACAATGTCGTTGCCGTCGCCATAGGTGGCCTGAGCACCGGCTTCGGTTGGCAGGAAGAATTCGCGGGCGCTGATTTCCACCGTGATCGCCCGGTCAAAGCCGTTGCCCAGCTCGATCTGCCCGCCCATGGTGCGCGCGGTTGCGCCAAGGTCGAGCACGACCGGGCGGACCTGCATGGCATGGGCTGTAGAGGGCCGCAGCAAGCCAAAGCCGCCAGCCGCACCTGCAATCAGGGCCAGACTGGCACGGCGGGACACCGTTCCCGGCGCTGGTTGTCGTGAGGGCTGCAACGTCATGAATTCAGGACCCTGTCAGGTTCAAGCGAGCTGGGGTGGCTGAAGGGCGGCAGGTGACCGCCGCCCTTCAGCGAGAAGACTGCCAAGGTGGCTCAGGGCGCGGTGGTGCTGTTGCCGGTGCCGACAACTGGGCCAAGGGGGGTAAAGCCCACAGCACCCGCGCTGGTGCAGGTGTTGTTGCCGTCCTGGATCTGGGTTCCGGTCATGGTGCCAACCGGCGACACCGTCAGGCACATGGTGCCCGCGTAGGCACCAGCAACCGGCAGCAGGCCGCCTTGCGGGGCGACATTGCGGATATCAAAGCGCAACTCGCGGATCCGGCGGTTGGTGGCCCCGCCGATCGTTCCGATCCCGGACTGGCCACCCGGCTTGCTGTCCAGCGCCCAGCCGATGCTGTCGCCAGCAATTTCACCCTGTGCATTGGCGTTGAATGCGATGGTGTTGGTAAAGGTGCTGGTTTCCACGATGGCCGGGGCGGTAGTGTTGACCATGTCGTTCGAGCCGACCGTCAGGTTGGCATCGCGGGTGTTGCAGGTCACGGTGACAGACTGGGTTCCGCCAGTGGCCGTGGCAACGCCTTGCGGCGTCACGGTCACGGCGAACGGGGCAAGTGTGCCGGTCAGGGCGCAGGCCGGTGTGATCGAGGTGGTCACGGCGGCGCTGGCATTCGTTGGATCTGTCGACAGGGTGACCTGGGCAAAAGCCGGGGCCGCCATGGCCATCGCGGCCAGGGTCGCGCCTGCCAGCATCATTTTCTTAACAGACATGAGATTCTCTCCATTCGGGTTGAGGTTTCTGCACTCACTTGTAGTTTCCCGCCCCGCGGCATCCGGTCTGGTCGCTTTCAAGGTCTGACCAGACCGGGTACCGTTGCCGGGACCGGAATTCGGGTCCGGGGAAGAACACGCCGTGCTCCCACCCTTGCCGTTTGGGGACCGGCGGACACGCAAGCGTGCCAGCCGGTTCAAAGTGCCGGGGCACCTTGTTGCTTTGCCTGGAGGGGTTCGCGAAACAGCAGGCCAGGCCCCGCCACTCCCGCTTTGCATCACGAGCCGCCCCCGCACCCGGCTGTCGCCTGCGCATTGGCAGGGGCAGGCAGGCCCGTGGGACTGATCGTGACGCAAATTCGGCCGCGATACCGGCCCGCGACCGGCATGCGTTGTGATGTGGAAAAACCGGTGGCGCTGATGTCCAGCTCCAGCCGGCGTCTCGAAGGATTGCCCGCATTGATCGCAGCACGCTGCCAGGCGCCAAAGATACCGGGCCGCGAAGCCAGCCGGTAACCGGCATTGGCGCCGCCTGGCACCTGGGCATAGGCGGCAAAGTCGATCTCGCGGGTGAACCGGTTGAGTTCGGACGGGTCGATCACCGCATCGGTGGTCATGGCGTCAGACCCCACAGCAATCGTGGCACCGCCGGTGTTGCACAGGATGGTCACACGGCCCGCCGATCCGCCATTGTCAGCGGTGGCCGCACCACTGGGGCTGACCGACACCGTGACTGGCTGCAGTACGCCTTCCAGCGCGCAGGCGGGCTCAGACACGATCGTGATCTCCCCGCTGCTCTGGGCAGGCGCCGGACCGGCAGCCACGGCTGTGGCGGCTGCAACCAGCACGGAGATTGATGTGTGCGCCTTCATCGCACCGCCTCGATGACGATAACGATGGTGTCGCTGAGACGACCGGCCACCAGCGGCCTGTCCGGCATGGCCAGATTGATCTGAAAGGAACCGGGCTGATCGAGTGAGAGCCCCGGCACCACAACGCCATCCGGCCCGCCAAGTGCGCACTCTGCCGTCGCCGGTGCATTCAAGACCAGCGCGGCGGCAGACTGGCACACCGACACCAGCCGATCATCGGCGCCGGTCAAGGCCCGGTATGGCAGGTCGATCCCCACCGCGTAATCGAGCACTGGCTGCAGTCCGTCGCGCACGGCGGCGGCCCGGTCCTGGGCACTCATTCCTGCCAGTGTCAGCCCGCCATTGGCGGATTGAACCCGCACCCGGAATGGCTTGTTGCAGTCGAGACTGAAGCCGACCTGGCGTGTGTCACCGGGGCGTGCGCCGGCCAGTGCTTGGGTGATCTGGGCGCCAATGTCGCCGGACGTTGCCGCACAGGACGTGGCAACCAGTCCTGTCACCTCAAAGTCGAGGGTCTGCGGCCGCCCGCTCAATTGGGCGCCTGCCGTGCCCGCGCAGCACGAAGCAAACACGAGTGCGATCCCGCCGATGACGGCTGGCATCTTGCCCACCTGAACCCCCAGTCAACGGTGCATCGCCGTTGCTTACCTGACATTTCAGTGAGGCGAGACCGGGAAGGATTCATCACCCAAATTGGTTATAAACGGAAAATTAACGATTTTTTCTGCGGCAATTGACCTCAAGAGGGGATCCGGAGCGGACCCTCCCCATTCCGCTGAGATCACTCCAAGCCGCCAGAATGACGATCTGCCAGCGAGGCTCGGGTCGTTCGAAGCTGGATCGCTTCCAGATGCCACCACTTTGGGGTATGCGCAGGACATACCCTATCGCTACCGATTGGTTCGGCAGACTGCTTGTGATTTCGTACAGATAATGGTCCGTTGACCCCGATGGTGTGCTGTATGGCTGACCGTTGCACCGTGCGAACATCGAAGGTGATCGTGATGGCATACAAGACACCGTTTCCAACCCCGTCGCTCGAGTTGGCCGCAGCTGACTTCAGGCCGCCCGCGCCACCCTTGCCGGTGCTGGACGATGAACTGGCCGCGATGGCCGAAGAATTGTTCGAAGCGGCCATCGACCTGACGAAATGGACCGGCTGGCTGAAGAAACTGGCTGCGATGTTTGAGGCCACCGGCGCCCATGTGGCCCTGTACGACTTTGAAAAAGGCCATATCCTGCTGCACGCCCTGGCTGCGCAGGACTTCGAATGGCCCGCCGGGGAAGTCAGCATTTATGAAGACCTCACCCCAACAGACGCGCGCGCCTCTTTGTGTGCGATGTTTCCAGGCCGGGCAATCACCCATCAGGATTTCGACGCTGACAAGGTCGCCCAGGAAGCGGTGATCCAGATGGCACCTGTCGAACTGGCCCAGATGATGCTGGTCAACGATGTTTCGGACCCGTTCTGGGGCTTCTTCTCGGTCTTGAAGCATCGCGACGCACCGCATTTCACCGAACAGCAACGGGCCCGCATGACGGCACTTGGTCCGGCGTTCCAGCGCGCTATGGTCATCTTGCGCGCCTCACAGGGGAGCCATGCTGGGCTTGAGGCAACGCGCGATCTGATCCGCGCCATGCATGCACCGATTGGGCTGTTTGATGCCGAAGGCAGCCTGATCGCTTTCAATGACCGGGCGAGCGCCCTGCTTCAATCCGAACCGGGCCTCGACCTTGCCAGCTTTGCTGCCAGGCAGTCCGCCTGGCCCCGCGCATTCGAACGGGCCAAAGCCGATGGCGCGTCCGGCCTGACAGTCATCAGCCAGGGACAGGCTCTGGCGGCGCGGTTGGTGAAACTGCCGGGCAACCCCTGCCATTACATGCTGGAACTCGACGTCGACCTCGACGGGCTGACCGCGCGGACTGACAGGTTTTGCGCGCACTATGGCCTTTCTGTCGCTGAACGTGCCGTCGTCGAATTGTTGGCTGCAGGCATGCCGGTGGACATGATCGCCGACCGTCGCAACACATCCTACGAAACTGTGCGGTCCCAATTGCGCAGCGTGCGCGAAAAGAGCGGCCATGCCTCGCAAGAAGACATCGTCCGGGCCTTGCTGCACTTTACCAACAGATTAGAGGCCGTCGCCTGATGGCCGCCGAGGCGGACAGTTCCAACATTGTCGTCCTTCCGTCTGGCAGGGCAAGGCCGACCGGGGTAGCCTCAAGGAGGGGGCTGTCCGATCTGCTCATGTCGGCTGTCACTGACACTGCCGGCTGGCCTGCATTTCTGGCTGAACTGGCCCGACGTACAAACGCCAGCCAGGCGATCCTGCTGATCGAGGTATCTGGCACGTACCACCCGCGAACCATTCTTGCATCATCTGATGGCCTCATCTCTCCAGGCCCATACCTCGGCGACGAGGCTGGCCACGCAACCGGGGCCCTGCGATCGGTTGTTGCCAGCCGGGTCAGCGAGACCGCCACGAGGCAGGGCCGGTCAGACCAGGTCGTGCAAATGACCTCGCGGGAACTGGTTCTGCATGTGAGCCGTCCTTGGGGCAGATCTGCGATCTTGCTGACAGCAGATGACAGGGCACCACCCTTCGATGATGCGGCAAGCAAAATCGTCCAGCAGCTGGAGCAAGAGTTCGCTCAGGCAAGTGTCGCTTTTGCGACCCTGATTGGGCTGGATGACAGCACTGAAGTGCAGGCCGGGACCCTGACTTTCTTCTCAGGCGCCGTCGCACTGGTGCAGGGCACAGGTCGGATACTCAGCCAGAACCCGGTCTGGGACGTGCTATTCAAGCGATTTCCCGGCTTCTCCCCGATCCAATCGCCCTTGTGGGAAAGTACCTGCCGCCACGCTGTCCGGCATGGGCCGCAGCAGGTCGAGCTTGCTCCCGGTTTCTGTTTCCGGTTTTCGACAATCCGCCATACCGGCAACGACCGGACTGACATCCTTGGCGCCTATGCCGCCGAACGGCTGGTGGTCGAAGTGCTGGAGTCGCCGGAAATCGGTCATGGCCGGGCTGCTTTGATGCGAACGTATGGCCTGACGGGCACAGAAACGGACATACTCGACTGGCTCAAACACGGGGAAAGTGTTACGCAGGTTGCAGCCCTGCGGAAATGCTCAGTCGAAACCATCCGCCACCACTTGAAGAGCATCAAGCGCAAGACCGGAGTATCCAGGCTGCCAAGTCTCGTAAGCCTGGCATCGAGCTGGCTGGGATGATGGCATTGCCGAACGCCCATACCCCGCAACTCGACAACCGGGCGATCCGTCCAACACCAGTGTGTCAGGCCTTGCTGTCGCAAGGATGGCAGGGGCTTGGGCCGGGTCCGGTTGCGGGTTTCAATTTCGTGGGCCGGGGCATTGAAGGCCAGTGCTGCCTGCGTGCTCCAGCCGCGAGAGGGGCGCAGGGTCGGGTCCGGTGCGAAAATCCTGCCCGGCCTGCTGCGAGCTAGATGGAAGGCCAGCCGCCGTGCCCGGCGCACGGCGTCGGCGGCAATGGCGGTGAGCAAATCCAGCTGCCGGCAAAGGCCGGTTATCGCCAGCACGGCCTTCGCCCGCACGCACCCCCGCCGCCCGGTTCTCCAAAGGCTGGTAGATCGGCTGGTGGCTGTGAGGAGGGTCGAGTAGATTGAGCTGCCTCAGGCACTGGTGCGCGTTTCGTTTCCATGGAAACGAAGTTGCGCGCTCAACTTTCGAATTTGATCAAGTTGCCTTTGCCAGTAGCGTGTGGACAATCGGGTCATGCGCCGGTCGGACGGGCACCATGCAGAGCTGCCCTGTCCAGTTATGGATCTCGACATGGGCGGACAGCTTACCCCCTGTGTCCATCCGCGCCAGTGTGACTGTAACGGTCAGATGGTGGTCGCTGTGAAATAGAGTCATCTGATCGGCTGACACGGCCTTGACAGTAAAGAAGTCGAGCCGCTCGCCCGGACTTGGGGTGTCAGAGGACATTGCGGTTTCAACTCCCTTCCCCGTCAGCAATGCCGGGGCCTCGATCCGCTCGATCGGTGACCAGCCTGTCGACTATGCTCGCCCGTATTTCACAAGTGCATTGGTCGATCATGTGGGCGAAAGCACTGGATTGGCGAGCGCTGCCAGCCGGATACGGGATGTCTTCGGTCGTGCCGACATTGGCTGCCGCGCAGCATCACCAAATACATTGCGCGAGCCGCAAGCGACAGCGATCCGCCCTCCACACTGCAAATGGATCCGCGCGCGAATCTCTTGATCCTGGGCCTCATCCGGATGCGAGCGATGCCGGCATGGCACTGGACGCCGCAAATCCCGCCGGCCTTACCCGCAACAAGCTGGAAGCCGACCTCCACGAGCCTGGCTTGGGATGATGCGGCATCAGGCCTGACTCCGGGTCAGTTCTGGATGGCAATCGACACAATCAGGAATTCAAGCGATCTTGCGACCCGGTAAAGGCTTCCATGGTTGCGGCTGATGCGCTGTTGATGCCCTTTCGTCCCAGAATCGCGGTGATGGTCCACCAGACGATCTTGATATCGAGCCACAGGCTCCGGGTCTCGACATAAGTCACATCAAGCTCGAACTTCTCATCCCAGGACAGGCTGTTGCGGCCCCTTGCCTGGGCAAGCCCTGTAAGGCCAGGCCGGACCTCGTGCCGTCGTGCCTGGCGTGGCGTGTAAAGCGGCAAATATTGCAACAACAATGGCCGCGGCCCGATGAAGCTCATGTCGCCACGCAGCACATTCCAGAGCTGCGGCAGCTCATCGAGCGAGGTTGCACGCAGAGCTTTGCCAAACGGCGTCAGCCTTGCCTCATCAGGCAATGGATTTCCCCGACTGTCGACGGCATCACGCATGCTGCGGAATTTGAAGAGTGTGAAGGGCTTGCCGCCCAAGCCGGGCCGGACCTGGGAGAAAATCACCGGCGATCCAAGGAAGACGCGCACCAGGAGGGCGGTTACCAACATGACAGGCCAGGCTACAAGCAGCAGCACCGCCGAACCCGTGAGATCGATCAACCGCTTCATGGCTTAACTCCGACCGGCAGCAGGAAGGACGTCGAATAACGCTGCGAGCACCCGATCCATCTCCACTTCGGTCATTGACGAACAAGAGGGCAGACAAAGGCCTCGTTCGAACAAGGCCTCGCATACGGTTCCACCGATATATCGGTACTGTTCGAACGCCGGTTGCATGTGCATCGGCTTCCACAACGGCCGCGATTCGATATTGGCAGCCTCCAACGCGAGCCGGATCGTCTCACGATCAGTCCCGGCGGTAGCCGGATCGACGGTGATGGTCGTCAGCCAGCGATTGGCATGATGACCAGATGGTTCATCCATGAAGGTGAGCCCTGGCAGCTGGCCGAGTTCTGCGCGATAACGGTCGTGCACTGCCCGGCGCTGTGCCACCCTCTCATCAATGACATCCATCTGGCCAAGGCCAATGGCTGCACAGACATTGGAAAGACGGTAATTGTATCCCCAGGTCGCGTGCTCGTAGTGTGGTGCCGGTTCACGGGCCTGAGTGGCCAGGAACATGGCCCGTTCGATCAGCGCCGGACTGTCGGAGGCCAATGCTCCCCCACCCGAAGTCGTGATGATTTTGTTGCCATTGAAGGACAGGACGACGAAATCGGCGCCTTTGCCTGCGTGAACACCGTCGATCCGAGAGCCGAGAGCCTCGGCCGAATCACTGATCCAGATAAAGCCGAACTTCGCCCGGAGGGCTTCGATCCGGCGCTGGTCGGGCATCAGTCCATACAGATCGGTGGTGATTAACGCTTTGGGAAGGACACCTTCGCGCGCGGCAATCTCAAGTTCGGCTTCCAACAGATCCAGATCGATCACAGTGGTTGCATCGCAGTCGAGGAAAACCGGATAGGCACCCTGATAGAGGATAGGAGCAACTCCACCGACGAATGTCATCGACGGCGACCAGACTGCATCACCCGGCCCGACCCCGCTCAATCGCAGCGCCAGGTGCAGGGCAGCGGTTCCGCTCGACAGCCCAGTCACATGGGCCACTCCGGTATAGGCCGAGAGCCGGGCTTCAAAGGCGTTCAACGCCGGGCCGAGTGGAGCAATCCAGTTCGACGCAAACACTTCGCGTACGTTTTCTAGCTCTTGCCCACCCATATGCGGGGCGGAAAGATAAATTCGTGTCATGCTCATTGCCGTATCCTTGATACTCTGCTCGCACCAGACGTCGACAGCGCGGCCCGTCTGTGCGCTCTCCCTGCAAAGGTCAACCCGGCGGCGGCGGCACTTGGCAAGTTTCTAGGAGGCCCATCGGCCATCCCTCGACAATCAAACAACTGACCCGCCAGGCTCAAGACCAGTTAAACGGGTTCCCTTGGTGATTGGTTCTTCACTCACTGGTGGTGTTGAGGAAATAACGCCATGGATGACCTGCTATGGTTGAGGCCTGCGCTGGCGCGCAGTGTTTTCAATATCAGCGAGAATGGCCGACGTTTGGCTAGCACACTTTACCCTGTTCGGTTGCTGGCTTGGTTGTCAGCCTTGGATGGTGTGCTGCCGTAATTGTAGGCATAGTCTCCGTAAGACGATTCATAGTCATAACCGCCGTAGCTTTCCCGCTTGGGATCGAACTTGGTCAGAATTACGCCTGAGACGTGGCCGCCAGCGGCTTTCAATCTCTGTATGGAACGGCTGATCACTGTGCGGTTGGTGACATTGGCGGCGATGACATAGATCGCGGTTTCAACCAAACGCGAGAGGATCGGGGAATCAGCAAGCCCCAACAAGGGCGGGCAGTCGATCACGACCAGATCGAACGCGTCCTCCAAGGCACCGATGGCTGTACGGGTCGCGGCGCTGGACAGCAGTTCGGCAGCATTGTCTGGCAGAGGCCCGG
>JALOSP010000138.1 GCA_025458365.1 Hyphomonadaceae bacterium | reverse complement strand
TTCTAGCCGAGGCGGGCGGTGTGGTGAAGGGGTGGGGTGCACGATTGAGACGCTACCGAACTTTATGGTTGACGTAACGCGTATTTTTCGCTATAGAGCCGTCATGATCCAATCGTGGCGCGACAGGCAAACTGAACGCTTTGCCGCCGGACTTCACGTCAAGGCATTCAGCGGGTTTGCAAGCCAGGCCGAGCGGCGGTTGGCCATCTTGAACGCTGCAACCAGTCTCGACGATCTGGCGGCTTTGCCTTCAAATAGGCTAGAAGCCTTGAAGGGCGATCGAGTTGGCCAGTTTTCGATCCGGATCAACCAGCAATGGCGGGTCTGCTTTGTCTGGCTGCCGGGTGACCCCGGTCCAGCTGAAGTCGAGATCGTCGACTACCATTGAGGAGCCTGACATGACGCTGAACCGACCCGTGCACCCCGGCCTGATCCTGGCCGATGAACTGGCGGACTTGGGCATCACGCCGACCCGGCTGGCCCGTGACATCGCCGTCCCGCCCAACCGGATCACCCAAATTCTGGCCGGCCAGCGTGGGATCACGGGCGATACTGCATTGCGGCTTGGGCACTGGTTCAAGATGAGCCCGCAGTTCTGGCAGAATTTGCAAAGCCAATATGAGCTGGCGGTTGCGGCACAGGCGGTCGGTGAGTCGGTCAAAGCGCTACCAACGCGCGAAGCGGCGTGAATTTCGGTCTTTATTATCGTCAGGCAGCCAAATCAGGACCGCGCGTTTCCAAACGCGCATGGACGCAGCGCGTGAAGGCGGGTCTGGTGACCCGCGCTCCCGGATCGCACGCGTCCCCGCGTGCAGCGCGGCCCGGAAGGTCCGCGGTCCTGCAGTCTGCATGAGACCCAAACAAAAAACGGCCCGGGTTGCCCCGAGCCGTTTGTTCATCCCGGTCTCACACCAGCTTATGCAGCCAGCGCGGCCTTGGCCTGTTCGACCAGCGCGGCGAAAGCCGCCGGCTCGTTCATGGCCAGATCGGCCATCACCTTGCGGTCGACCTCGATCCCGGCCTTGGCCAGACCGTTGATCAGGGTCGAATAGGTCATCTCGTGCTCACGGGCACCGGCGTTGATGCGCTGGATCCAGAGCGACCGGAACGTGCGCTTCTTGGCCTTGCGGTCACGATAGGCATATTGCCCGGCGCGCCAGACGGCGGCGGTGGCGGTGCGGATGGTGTTCTTGCGACGACCACGGAAACCCTTTGCGGCTTCCAGGATCTTCTTGTGGCGGGCCTTGGTGACCTTGCCGGACTTGACGCGTGCCATGTCTCAGGTCTCCTCAGTTCAGGCCGTATGGCGCCCACGACTTGATCGTCGTGGCGTTCGCATCCGACAGCACCGAGGTGCCACGGTTCGAGCGGATGTATTTCGAATTGTGCGAGATCAAGCGGTGACGCTTGCCTGCAGCGCCGGCAAGAACCTTGCCGGTGGCGGTGATCTTGAAGCGCTTCTTCACACCGCTCTTGGTCTTCAGTTTCGGCATTTCGCTCTCCTGTGCCTGAAGGCACCGGCCTCTGGCTGATTTTTCAGCCTCTTGATTTCTCAAGATAAAAGCCAGCAATGAAGAACGCCACGGCATGCCGTTTCGCCGGGCGCTCCGGTTGGAAGGGCGCGCTTATACCCAAGAACAGCCCAAACACAAGGCCTTGGGCTGTTCTCAAGTTCAAGCAGGCTGGATCAGCCGCGACCGACCATCTTCATGATGTCATCCAGCGGATTGCCGTCACGGTCCATGTCGATCATCGAGGCCAGCTGGCCCAGACCGCCCGCCATGCCACCGCCAGCTGGTGCTGCTTGAGCCGCCGCACCGCCCATGGCAGCACCCAGCAGGCCGCCAAGCCCGCCGCCCATGGCCTTCGAGGCCATCTGCCCGGCCACCATGGTGGCCACCACCGGAAGCATCTTCTTCAACAGATCAGCACCCAGCCCGGTCTGGGCTGCGGCCTGAGCTGCGACCTGACGGCTGACGTCTTTCGAGCCGAAAATCTGGCCGAGAACCTCATTGCCCGCCGCCGTCATGCCGGGTTGGGCCAGACGCTCGGCCGAGTCGAACTGGGTGTGCCCCTGTTTGAGGACAGAACCGAGCAGGCCTTCCAGCCCGCCCTTGGCTTGCGCCTGACTCTTCATGCCACCGGCCAGCATCGGCCCCAGCGCCTGCAAGGCCGCTTGCGTCTGGGATGGCGACAGGCCGAACCGGCCACCCAGCATGGCCGCCATCTGGCCGCCGCCAGCCTGCATCAATTGTTCCACCAGTGCGCTCATCAGACATCCTCCCGAGGTGCGAATAACTCCCACCGGCAGGATTAACCGAACTCCGATGTCGCTTCTAACCGTTTCCCCTGCGCAACGAGCGCAAATTGCAGTCAGGACGCCGATTTATCCAAGAGGATCATCCTGCGGGATCAGAAAATGCCCGTGCAAGGCGGCAATCGGATCGGCCCTGTTGCCCTGCCAGGCCTCGACCCGGACATTGGCGATCCGGCGGCCCAGCTTGGTGACATGGGCGCGGGCAAAGGTGTCCACCGGGCGCCCGGAGCGCAGATAGTCGATGCTGACATCAATCGTCTTGGGCACTTTGAGCGCGCCATCAGGGCCGACCGGTTGCGACAGGGTGATCTGGGCCACCGCCGTCAGCTCCATCAGCGCGGCTACCACCCCGCCATGCAGCGCTGGCAGCATCGGATTTCCGATCAGACTGTCCTGATAGGGCAGGATCGCGGTCAGTTCATCGCCCTTCAACTCCAGCTTCAGGCCGATGAACTTCGCATAAGGCACCCGGTCAAACAGCGCTTTCAAGGCCGCCGGATCAAGGTCACGGGCGATGGTCGACGGCTCGGTCATCCGCGCGGCTTCCTGTTCTGGCCTGCCTTGCCAGCGCCCAGCATGAAGGTGGCCTGAGCCGCAGCCACCGGATCACTTTCATCATCACTGTCAAAAGCGAAGGCCCGCACGAAAGCCACCGAGCGGGTGAGCTTGTAACACCGTGCATCGGCCCGCACCGCAGCACCGGGCCTGGCCGGGCGCATGTAGTCGATCCGCAGGTCCAGAGTGGCCGTCGAGGTCGGCGCGCTCAAAGCGGCGAACGCTGCAACGCCACAGGAATTGTCGAGCAGGGTGGTCACCGCCCCGGACGCAATCACGCCCGTGTCGGGGTCACCCACCAGATCGGCGCGCCACGGGATGTCAGCGACGCAACGCGCCTCCTCGATGGCCAGCACCCGCATGCCCAGGGCTTGGGCATGCGGCGTGGCCTGGATCATCATGGCAGCATTGCCTGCCATGGATTTCCACAAGGGTGTGTCGTCGCTCATCAGTTGCCGGTCAGGTCAGGTCAGGCGCTTTGGCGCGCGCGGCCCGAACAGCAGCCAGACGCAGAAGCCCAAGCCGGGGAGCAGCACGATGAATGTCGTCCACACTGCCTTGCCAAATGGCTCCCTGTCACTCTGAAACACGTTGAACAGTGACCAGATGACCAGCAACAAGTGGATGACACCCCAGAACCCGAGGTTCGAAAAGTCCCAGTCCAGCATCACAGTGTCTCCTGATGGCGCAATTCCCCCGCGTCCATGATATTGGCCCGCCAAACGCCCCACGCAAGCACATGACCGAAACCATTTCAGCAATCCCCGAAGCCGCCAGCGGCCCCGACGACGCCGCATCTGGAGCCAGCCGCGATGCGCGCGGCATCGAGACCGTGACCTTGGGCTGCCGCCTCAATCTCTATGAAAGCGAGGCGATGGCCACGCTGGCCGGGGATGCGGGCCTGTCTGACGTGGTGCTGGTCAACACTTGCGCGGTGACGGCTGAGGCCGTGCGTCAGGCGCGCCAGACAATCCGCAGGAAGCGGCGCGAACGGCCCGACGCAAAGATCATCGTCACCGGCTGTGCCGCCCAGATCGACCCGGCGATGTTTGCGGCCATGCCTGAAGTCGATACCGTGATCGGCAATGCAGAAAAGGTCGATCCGGCCACATTCACCGCTTTGGCCCTGCCGGGCGGTGGACCCGAACGCGTGCTGGTCAATGACATCATGAGCATCAGGGAAACCGCAGGCCATCTGATCGATGGCGTGCAGGACCGGGCGCGGGCCTATGTGCAGGTCCAGAACGGATGCGATCACCGCTGCACCTTCTGCATCATCCCCTATGGACGGGGCAATTCGCGCAGTGTGCCCGCCGGTGACGTGGTGGCCATGATCGCCCGGCTGGTGGCGCGCGGGGTGCCTGAAGTGGTGCTGTCAGGCGTGGACATGACGAGCTGGGGCCAGGATCTGCCGGGCGCTCCGGCTTTGGGCGATCTGGTGCGGCGGATCTTCAAGCTGGTTCCGGATCTGCAGCGGCTGCGGCTGTCGTCAGTTGATGCGGTCGAGATCGACGAGGTGCTGTTCGAGCAATTCGCCCATGAGCCCCGGATGATGCCGCACATGCATTTGAGCCTGCAGCACGGCAGCGACATGATCCTGAAGCGCATGAAACGCCGCCACTTGCGCGCCGATGCCTTTGCCTTGATCGAGCGGCTGCGCGCCGCCCGGCCAGACATGCTGTTTGGCGCCGACATCATCGCCGGCTTCCCCACCGAGACCGAGGAGCATTTTGCCGACAGTGTGAGCCTGGTGGAACAGGCCGGGCTCGCCTTCGTCCATGTGTTTCCGTTCTCGCCACGTGAGGGCACCCCTGCAGCCAGGATGCCACAATTGGCCAAGCCCGTGATCAAGGAGCGCGCGGCGCGCCTGCGGGCTGCTGCCGAGGCCACCCGGACACGGGTTCTGGCCGCGCTGGTCGGATCGACCCAACGCGTGCTGCTGGAGCGCGACGGGCGCGGGCGGCTGGACAATTTCGCCGAGATCGCGCTGGACGGTGGGCAAGCCGGGCAGATTGTTGAGGCAACTGTGACCGGGCTGGTGGCTGGCGGGCTGACGGGTACGCTGACTGGCGCGCTTGCAGAACCACCCGCCTGAGGTCATTGGCAGGCCGCGTGCCAGCAACAGCCGCTTTGGACCGGACGATGATCACTCCACCCTCGATTGACCCCATAGATCGCAATGGCGCGCATGCGCGCAACCGGCAGATATTCTCGATTTTCCTGATCCCGCT
>JALOSP010000003.1 GCA_025458365.1 Hyphomonadaceae bacterium | reverse complement strand
GGTGCCGCTGGTGTTTGCAGTGATGGACTATGGAAGGAAAACGATCACGATCGATGGGGATCTGATGCCCTGCGGTGATCTGGCCAGAGACTGGCCTTCGATCCGTGCCCATTATGTGGGCGTTCAGCCCAAGGTGCCCGGCAACTTCGTGTTGCCGGACTGAGCTTTGGATCGTGCGAAGCGCTGCGGGCGCCGTGCGGATTTACTTCTTCAAGAGATCGCGGATCTCGGCCAGCAATTCTTCGGCAGTTGGACCGGCCGGTGCGGCAGGGGCAGGCGGGCGGACCTTGTTGATCGCCTTGACCATCAGGAACACGACCCAGGCGATGATCAGAAAGGTGATGATCGCGCCCAGCACGATCCCGTAGCCAATCGCGACTTCTGGCGTCTTGGCCGCCTCGTCGGCTGCCTTGAGCACGATTTTCATGCCGTCGAGATTGACCCCGCCAGTCAGCAAGCCAACCACAGGCATGATCATTTGCTCGACGAATTTCGTGACTATGGCACCAAATGCGCCACCAATCACGACCCCGACAGCAAGGTCGACAACATTGCCGCGTGCGATAAAGTCTTTGAATTCAGAACCCATGGACATCGGTCCAGCCCCCCTGTTTCAACCCTGCACCGTTGCAGGTGTGTGACAGCCTGACGCAATTCGCGTGCCGGGAACAGCGGGGTCAAATTTTAAGTTGCTGACAATCCACGAATTCATCAAAATCCAGGTCCTGCGGGGTCATTCGCCGGGATCGACACCGCCGTTCATCCGCTCCCGCAGTCCCTTGCCCGCCTTGAAGAACGGCGCCCGCTTCGGTGGCACCTGGACTGAATCCCCGGTGCGCGGATTACGACCGACCCGGCCGCCGCGGGCACGGGCGGAAAACGCGCCAAATCCGCGAAGCTCGACCCGGTCACCCCGTTCAAGGGCCGCAGAGATTTCCTCCAGGATGGTATCAACCACCCGCTCGACATCTCCGTGATAGAGATGTGGATTTTCTGCCGCGAGTTTACTCACCAGCTCAGATCGCAACATGTCCGACTGCCCTGCATATCGCTTCACGCCGGAAACCAGCGCATACCGGCTGAAAGCTTGAATGGCCAATACCACCCGACCTGCAGCCCCAAACGCGCATTAAGCGCTGAAAATCAGCAACCTGCAAGCCTTCACCGCATAAAAAACGGGCCGGAATCCGAAGATTCCGGCCCGCTCTGGCACTAACTGGTCGCTCTGTGGATAGTCCACAGGGAACAATCAGGAGTTTTCGTTCTTCTCGCGCAGGGCCGCGCCCAGGATGTCGCCCAGCGACGCACCGGAATCGGTGGACCCGTAAGCGGCAATCGCTTCGCGCTCCTCTGCCATTTCCAGCGCCTTGATCGACAGCGAGACCTTGCGGCTCGACTTCTCGACCGACAGCACCACGGCATCCACACGGTCGCCGACAGCAAACCGGTCCGGACGCTGTTCATTGCGATCGCGCGACAGATCCGACTTGCGGATGAAGCTGCGCATCATGCCACCTTCACCGAAGGATACCTCGATCCCGCCCGAAGCCACTTCAGTGACCGTGCAGGTCACTTGCTGGCCCTTGCGGACCATGCCGTCGCCGGTCATCGGGTCTGCGCCAACCTGTTTGATGCCCAGGCTGATGCGTTCCTTGTCGATGTCGATGTCGAGCACCTTGGCTTCGACGGTGTCGCCCTTGGAATAACGCGCGATGGCTTCCTCGCCTGGCAGGGCCCAGTCGATGTCCGACATGTGCACCATGCCGTCCAACTCGTCGGAGACGCCCACGAACAGACCGAACTCGGTGATGTTCTTGACTTCGCCAGACACGGTCGAACCGATCGGGAAGTCCACCATGAACTGTTCCCACGGGTTGGACTGGGCCTGCTTCATGCCCAGGCTGATCCTGCGCTTGTCGCCGTCCACATCGATGACCATCACATCGACTTCGTCGCCAGGGTTGACGATCTTGGACGGATGCAGGGTCTTCTTGGTCCAGGACATTTCCGAGACGTGGACCAGACCTTCAACGCCATCTTCCATCTCGACGAAGGCACCATAGTCGGTGATGTTGGTGATCACGCCCCGGAAGCGCGCACCCACCGGATACTTGGCGGCAGCGCCATCCCACGGATCGGACAGCAATTGCTTCATGCCCAGGCTGATGCGCTGGGTGTCCTGATTGATCCGGACCACCTGGACCTGGATCTCGTCGCCCACGTTGAGCACCTGGCTCGGGTGGGAAACACGCTTCCAGCTCATGTCGGTCACGTGCAGCAGGCCATCGACTCCGCCAAGGTCCACGAACGCGCCGTAGTCGGTGATGTTCTTGACCACGCCCATGCGGATTTCGCCTTCGGCCAGGCCGGCGACGATCTCGGTACGGGCTTCGGCACGGCCGGCTTCCAGGATGGTGCGGCGCGAGACCACAATATTGCCGCGCTGACGGTCCATCTTCAGGATGGCGAACGGCTGCTCGATGTTCATCAGCGGGCCGACATCGCGCACCGGCCGGATGTCCACCTGCGAACCGGGCAGGAAGGCGCTGGCGCCGCCCAGATCGACAGTGAAGCCGCCCTTGACGCGGCTGACGATGGCCCCGTTGACCACTTCGCCGGCTTCGAACATCTTTTCCAGACGGACCCAGGCTTCCTCGCGGCGGGCCTTGTCGCGGCTGACAACCGCTTCGCCCAGTGCATTCTCGATCCGGTCAAGGTAAACCTCGACCACATCACCGGCTTTCAGGTCCTTGGCTTCAAGGCCGAATTCGCGGGTCGGGATGCGGCCTTCGGTCTTCAGACCAAGGTCGAGCACAACGGTGTCGCTGTCGATCGAGGCGATGGTGGCGGAGACCACCTTGCCTTCATTCATCGCCTGGGCGCCCAGGCTGCCTTCAAACATGGCCGCGAAATCGTCGCGGGAGGGGTTCAGTGCCGTATCGGCCATAAGGTTGCTCCTGAAGGGGATCGCGGGCGAACATCCGGCCTGGCTGGCCGTTGGGTAAT
Organism: Hyphomonadaceae bacterium; assembly: GCA_025458365.1. Classification (GTDB taxonomy): domain Bacteria; phylum Pseudomonadota; class Alphaproteobacteria; order Caulobacterales; family Aquidulcibacteraceae; genus JALOSP01. Next base: position 14,955 of record JALOSP010000003.1, on the reverse strand, counting down.
GGTCGTTCGGGATCGGATGGGTTGGCAGGCGCGAAACGCAAAAGCCCGCCGGGTCCGGGGCACCGCGCGGGAGATCAAAGTCCGGGTCTGCTTAAACTGGAACCGGGGCCGGGACAGTGGATTTCGCCGAGATGCCTGCCGGTTCAGCCAGAACCGCCCTGCTTTGCCTCGACGATGGCCCGCGCCTCGTTCACGGCGGCGTCTATACTCATTGTGCTGGTGTCCAGCAAGTGGGCGTCCTCAGCCATGGCGAGTGGCGCATCAGCACGGCCGCTGTCGCGTGCATCCCGGATGCGCAATTGCTCCAGCATGGCGTCAAACCCGATCATTTCGCCTGATGCCGCCAGTTCGTCCTGGCGGCGCCGGGCCCGGGTTTCCACATCCGCCGTGACAAAGATTTTCACATCCGCTTCCGGGCAGACCACCGTTCCGATGTCGCGCCCGTCAAGCACCGCACCGCCCGGTTGCAGGGCAAACTCGCGCTGCGCGGCAAACAGCGCCTGTCGCACTTCCGGGATTGCCGCGACCACAGAGGCACCCGCACCGATGGCAGCCGTACGGATACGCGGGTCGCAGGTGAGCGAGATCTCAAGGTTGCGGGCTGCTTCAATCGCCCGGTCGGTTTCCTCAGGCGCATGGCCAGTGTCGGTCATGGCCAATGCGACCGCCCGGTATAGCGTGCCGGTGTCGAGATAGGGCAGGCCGAAGGTCGCAGCGAGCGCCCTGGCAATCGTGCCCTTGCCTGAAGCCAGTGGTCCGTCGATGGCAATGATCATGGGCGCGGGGTTTAGCAGGCACCACGCATCGGGCAAGGGGGGAGGGCAGGGCCATGGTGCCCTAGGAGCGCGCAGGACCTGCTGCGCTGTCAACCCGCCAAGGGCGCTGCGCAGCCGGTGCTGCGCGCTCCACTGCACCAGCCACCAGACGCAAGAAAGCAGCGGTGAAATGGCGTCCCATTTCCCGCGCGAAAAGCGCTGAATCTGACTGGCATGAACCCCGCATTCTTGCGGTTCTCCTGCTGGCATTTGTCCGTTTCACGCGTCCGTTCACACGCGGTCCCCCTTTGGCGGCATCGCGCACCATGCCAGAAGGCTGTTAAACCCGCGCAAAGCCGCATGGTTGACAGACCCTTACTGCCCAAGTGCCAGTCGCGGGCTTCCGCCGTCAGACTGGACACTGTAAGCGCCCGGTCATGGACACTCTCGCCATTCAACCCTTCAAGGCGCCCGCGCTTGGCACGGTCAATGTGCCGGGCTCGAAGAGCATCAACAACCGGGCGCTGCTGCTGGCTGCTCTGGCCGATGGCCGCTCCACCCTGACCGGCGCGCTCGATAGCGACGACACCAGGATTTTCGCCGCCTGCTTGAAGGCGTTGGGCTTTGACGTGGTGCATGATCCTGAGGCCGAGACCTTCACGGTTGAAGGGTGTGGCGGTGTGTTGCCCGTGCCACCGGGCGGACGCGCAGACTTGTTCACCGGGTTGGCGGGCACTGCGGCGCGCTTCCTGCTCGCCATGGCAGGGCTGGGGCGCCATCCGGTGCGGTTTGACGGCGTGCCCCAGATGCGCAAGCGCCCGATGGGTGATCTGGTCGATTTGCTGGCGGCCCAAGGCGCCCGGATCAGCCATGAAGGCCCGGCAGGCTTCTTTCCGCTGACCATCACCGGGGCAGGGCTGCCCGGCGGCACGATGCAGCTGGACCCCAGCCGGTCGAGCCAGCAGGTCAGTGCGGCACTGATGGTGGCCCCGTTTGCGGCCACAGATACTGTCATCCAACTGACCGGCACTATCGTCTCGGAACCCTATATCGCGATGACAATCGCCATGATGGCCCAGTGGGGTGTGGTGGTCGAGCGACCGGAGCCCGGCCGTCTGATCGTGCCCGCCGGGCAGCACTATCAGGCGCAGGCCGCCTATCCGGTGGAGCCGGATGCGTCGAGTGCATCTTACTTCTTTGCGGCGGCAGCCGTGACCGGTGGCTCGGTCACCGTGCGGGGTCTCAGTCGGGCAAGCCTGCAGGGCGACGCGCTGTTCGTCGACGCCCTGGCGGCCATGGGTGCGCGGGTGGAGGAGGGGCCGGACGGCATGACCGTCCACGGGCCGGAGCGTCTGCATGGCGCCACGCTCGACATGAATGCAATCTCCGACACAGCTCCGACGCTGGCCGCGATTGCGCCCTTTGCATCCTCCCCCGTCACCATCACCGGTGTTGAACACATGCGCTGGAAGGAGACCGACCGCGTCGCTGCCATGACCGCGGAGTTGCGCAAGATGGGTGCCAAGGTCGAAGAATTGCGCGACGGTTTCGTGATCGCGCCATCGACCCTGCACAGCGCGCGCGTCGCCACTTATGACGATCACCGGATTGCCATGTCGCTGGCTGTCACGGGCCTGGCTGGTCCTGGCGTGGAGATCGAGGATCCCGGCTGTACGGCCAAGACGTTCCCGACCTTCTGGACTGTGCTCGACGGACTGCGCGCCGCGTCTGGCGCCTGAGACTGCAACTTCCCGGTTCCAGCATCGCTGCCGATGCAGTGAGGCTTTTGACTTGGCAGAGCGGGCGTGGCATGCGCCGGTCTGTTGTGCGGGCGGCCTGGCCCGTGCTTGAGATTTTCCGGCAGCACCTGCGTGATCGATCCACTTGCGGATCGCGTCCGGGGTGTGCGCCCTGACCCTGGAGACAATGCCCGTGCCCAAGATGGACCTCGGCGAGAAGCAGATTTGCCCGAATTGCGGTGCAAAGTTCTACGACCTGCACAAGCGCCCGGCCGAATGCCCGAAGTGCCACCATATCTACGACCCCGAAGAGGAGAAGGCCAAGCTTGCCGCCATCCTGTCGCCGATGTCGGTGTCGCGCGCGCGTCCGGCCGATGACCGCGACGAGGACGAGGATGATGATGACGACGACACTGCGACCAAGGTCGTGAAGTCGGCTGACGTGGACGACGAGGATGAGGTCGAAGACGAGGAAGTCACCCGCGAGATCGACGTCGAAGACGACACGATCGAACTGGGCGACGAAGACGAGGAAGACACCGGAGCCGTGGGCGCCGATGCCGTTCCGTCCGGCTTCTCCGAGCAGGAACTGGATGAAGACGCCGACCTGATCGAGGAAGATGACGAAACCCTCGCCCTGATCGACGATGAAGACGATGTGGATGTCGATGACGACATCGCGCTCGATGGTGATCTCGACGAAGACCTGTAAGGTCTGAGTCGACTCGACTGGATTGGTTCGGGCGGGTTGCAGGCGCTGCATTGAGTTGCGGGCCTGCTGCAAACACCCGCCCGGCCCGCTTGATCGCAAGCGCCGCGCCCGCTATACGGCGCGCCTTCCTGAAGCGTCGGGCAGCACCTTGCGGTGTCATACCAGCCGGTGCTTCGTTGATGGGGCCATAGCTCAGCTGGTAGAGCGTCGCACTGGCAGTGCGAAGGTCAGGGGTTCGACTCCCCTTGGCTCCACCATTCTTCTCATCCCTGGTTCGCAAGATCGGCCTCCCCCCAATCGGGGATGGATGTTCTGTGGTGTCCGATGTATCGGCAAACATGCCCGCCGGGACAGATCCGTGGTTCATGACCGGTTCAGCCGTCTTGCCATCATCTACCCGCCAGCCGCGGACAGAAGCCGTGGCGTGCCAGATGCGATGGAGACCAACACATGACACCGGCAACCTGGACCCGTGCCGCAAGCCTCACCGCCTTGATGATTGCCCTTGCAGGCTGTGTCACTGTCGGCCCCGGGTCGGGGGAATATGGTGGCAGCGAGGGCCAGACCGCACCGGTCTACGCAGCGCGCGGGATGGAGCCTGTTCCGTCGCTGACCACTTGGACGCGCGACGCACAGAGCCGGGTGGATGCAGCGCGGGCCGAACTCGACATCATCCGGCGCGACCTTGATGCAACCGAAGCCGTGCTGGCCGCCGCCAATGCTGACCTGGCCGCGGCCACCGACGCCATCGGTCCGATCGAAGCCAGCCTGAGTGCGGCCCGCAGCGAGCTGGTCCAGCTCAATCTGCCACTGCCGCGAGGCCTGTCATCGGCTGAGAGGCGGCGCAGACTGGCGGCCCAGCGTACCCGCTCCACCACGCTGAGCACAAGGATCGTGGAACTGGAGGCCGCGTCGAGGGCTGCTGGCGAGCGTCAGGCAGCGGCCAGGCGTCAAGTCGAGCAAGCGGGTCTGGCCATGGACCAGGCGGGCACCCGAATGGCCGATGCCATGTCGGCCCTGTCGCTGGCAGAGCAGGATCTTGCACAAGCCCACGACACAGCCGCACGCGAGATCGCCGCGCGCGAACGTCGGCTGGCTGAACGGCGTGCCGCGCGCCAATACGCCTACGAGCGCGCCCAGCTGATCGCCTATGCAGAGCAATTGGCCCAATTGCAGGCTGCCTTGGCCTGGCAGCAGGAATTGTTGTGGCGCGAAAGGCGTGATCGCGAACTGTGGGCCCGAGATCATGCCGAGCGTGACCGCCGCCGTCGCGACCGTCGCGAGGATCATCGCAATCATGCAGGCCACACGCCGCCTTCAGTGTCTGTACCGGTATCCACAGCCACACCGGATTTGAGCCCGCCTCCGCCACCAAGGCCTACCCGCACCGACCGTGCCGACCGTGCCGACCGTGCGGGCCGCGAAGCCGAAGCGCGTCGTCAGGAGCGTGATCTGCCGCAGGGCACGATGCCACGCATGGGGATCGGCAGTGAACCATCGCCAGTGCCGTTCGAAGGCGGCGGTGTCCGTGGAGATGTGGTGCGTCAGGTGCAGGATGAAGCCGCACGCCGTGCTGCCACAGTGGCTGCTGCGCGTGCCGAGGCTGAGGCCCGCGCCGAAGCTGCGGCACGCGATGCCGCGCGGGAGGCCGCAACCCGCCAGGCTGCGGCCCGTGAAGCTGCTGCCCGTCGGGCGACTGAGACCGAGGACGCCGCACCAGGCACAGTGGACGCCATGATCCGCAGGACACCTGCTGAACGCGCCATGCCCGACCGGGTCGTGCTTGACGCCCGTCAGGCAGGCGCTGAACAGGCCGATGCGCGCCGCGAGGCCGACCGCCGCGAGGCAGAGCAGGCTGAAGCCGCCGAGCGCGCCCAGGCACGGCGGGCAGAGGCAGAAGCTGCCGAAGCCCGGCGTGAACAAGCCGCTGAAGCCGCGCGGCGACAGGCTCAAGTCGAAGCGGCCGAACGGGCAGAGGCAGCAGAGCGTGCCGAGGCCAGGCGGGCAGAAGCAGAGGCCGCTCAAGCTGCTGAAGCCCAGCGTGAAAGAGCTGCTGAAGCCGCGCGCCGGCGGGCTCAAGCCGAGGCCGCCGAGCGGGCCGAAGCTGCAGAACGGGCTGAAGCCGCCGAAAGGGCGCGCCAGGCAGCAGCCCGCGCCCGAGCCGAAGATGCCACCGCATCACGCCAGGACAGCGCCGAAGTTCAATGAACCGCGCAAATGCGCCAGTTCTGCCTGCTGGACCGGCAAGATCTGATGTACGACCTTGTTTCGAAGGGAACAAAGTCGTGCATCGGCGTCTTGATCACAATCAAACGTTCGGTGCACAACTTCGTGTCCGTGGAAACGAAACGTGCACTAGAATGGCTTGACGGCGCCGAAGAAGGCCGTGGTGGCAATCCCGATCCAGTAGAAATAGGCCATGCTGCGGCCAAACCCGATGGAGCGCTTCAACGTGGCTTCCACCGCCGGGTTTGGCCCTTCGGCCAGAACTTTGAACATCTTCTGCCACTCGTGCATGATCAGTCGCAGGCCCACCCCGATGCACAGCATCAGGCCGAATGTCAGCATCTTGGCCGCATACCACTTCTGACCCTCGCCTGCATTCATCGGACCGTAGCCCAGCAACGAAGTGACGGACAGGATCAGGAGGCACGGGATTGCGATGTAGCGGGTCCAGTCTTCCAGTCCTGACAGAAGTGTCCAAACCGGCTTGCCGCGGGTTACATAGGCGCCGAGCGTGATGCCCAGCACGACCAGATAGACCAGCCAGATCAAAGGGATGAATTGGGCACCTTCACCCGTGGCCTGATCGCCCCACATGCCCCACAGATAGCCCATGTGAAGGCCCAGCGGCAGCAGGAGGATGATCCCCATGCGGGCCAGAATGTCGATCCGGTAGGCGGTATCCATATGACGCTGGCGCTCTTCGAGCGACACGGCTGGATTGATCACCTTGTAGCTGGTCTGAAACACGCCCCACTCGCCGCCGAGCCAATAGACCATGGCGATGATGTGCAGCCAGCGCAGGATGTGGATCTCGTTGGTCGCCAGAAACTCTGCCATTGCTGTGTGGTCCCCTCAATCGCCCCTTGGAGATATGCCGTGATTTGGTATATCTTTTCCTGAGCGCATGCAATTCGGTCGCACCGCGATCAAGTCAAGCCGCACGCGTGGGTTCGAGCATCATCAAGTTTGCGCGAAACGTCGATCCATGCGGATAGAAACGCGCTCATGGCAAAGGGTTTTCCGATGGAGACGCATGCGATTGACAGGGCAGAATGGTCCAAGGGCTGGCCGGTGGCGCTGTCAGCAGCATTGGCCATCGGTCTGGGGCTGTCGCCGCTGCCATTCTACACGATTGGCGTATTCGTCGGGCCGATGAGCCAACCCATTGCGGCAGGCGGCCTCGGTCTCACCCCCGGCCAGATCATGCAGGCCCTGCCGATCTATACTTTTGCCGTGCTGTTGCTGTCGCCATTGATTGGCATCCTGTCGGAGAAGGTGGGGGTGCGCCGCGTCGGGATTGCTTCGATCCTGCTGTTTGGTCTCGCCATGATGTCGATGGCACTGAACACCGGCTCGATGCTGCACTATGCCCTGACCTGGGTGGTGATTGCAGTGGCCGGGGCGGGTACCTTGCCGATCACCTTCACCAAGCCGGTCAGCAACGCCTTTGTAGCCAATCGCGGTCTGGCGCTCGGCGTATCGCTGATTGCCACAGGCATGTTCGGGGTCTGCGCCAAGCTGCTGGCCCAACAGGTGACGGCCGAGTTCGGCTGGCGCATGGGTTATGTGGCGGTCGGGCTGATGCCGATCCTGATTGCCTTGCCGCTGGCCATCCTTGCCTTTCGTGATGTGTCGGACAAGACGGCCAGTGCCGATGGCACCCTGAAATTGAAGCCGTTTCTGACCGGTATTGCGCTTGCCGGATCGGTCTGCCTGTCCCTGGCGGCGCTACGCTTTGCCGTTCCTGCGATTGCAGACAAGGGCATGCGGCTGGAACTGCTTGCCGCGGTCTTGTTTTCCGTCATGGCACTGATCCCGGCCTTGATCTTCTTCCTGCGCCGGATCGAGGCACCGGCGGGGGCCGCAGGTATTGCAGGTGGCGGCCCGGTGTCACTGGCGGGCAAGACCATGCAACAGGCGCTGAAGGATTGGCGGTTCTGGCTGCTGGCGCTGGCGTTCGTGCCGATCTCGTTTGCGCTGGGCGGGCCGATCCCGAACCTGGAACTGATCCTGGGCTCCAAGGGTTTCGATGCTGCAGAAGCGGTCGGCCTGGCTTCCCTGGTCGGTCTGGCCGTGATTGTCGGTCGGATCGTTGGTGGCTTTCTGATTGACCGGTTCTGGGCGCCGGGGGTCGCGGCAGTGTTCCTGTCGGCCCCGGCTGCAGCACTCTGGATCCATGCCATGCCGCAAATGGATCACTCCCTGGCGGCGTTTGCGATCTTCATGATCGGGTTTGGCGCCGGGGTGGAGTATGATTTCATGGCCTATCTGGTCGCCCGTTACTTCGGCACCAAAGCCTACAGCGCAATCTATGGGGCGCTCTATGGTTTCTTTGCCATCGGGGCTGGCTTCGGGCCGAAGTTCTTTGCCGATGCAGTGCGCAGCGGCGCCGGGCTGGCCGAGTTGTTACACGTCGCTGCCATCGCCCTGATCGTCTGCTCGCTCAGCCTGCTGCTGCTGGGGCGCTATCAGACATTTGCGGTGGCCGAAGCCAAGGCCGCAGAGTAGGGCAAGGGGCCGATTGCCTGGAGCCTGCCGATGACCCCTGCCGAGTGCGTTGATGCCCATTATGCCGCTTATGGCGCTGGCGACCTCGACGGACTGCTCGCCACGCTCGATCCGGATTTCCTGTGCCGGGGCTTGAACGGCGACACCTGGGCTGACGGTCGCGATGAAGCCGCAGCGATCTATCGCGCCAACATGGTGGACTATCCCCTGTCGCTCAACACTGACATCGGTGCCATGGTTCTGGGCAAGGTGGTGATCCGGCGTGAAAGCACCAGGGCCGCCGATCCTGACCGTCCAACCGGGGAAGTGCTGGCGATCTACACGGTCGAAGGCGGTCTGATCACCAGCCTCGACATGGCCACCGAGCCGGGTGACGACGTTGCCTCCAGCGCCATCGCCGAGGCCCAGCTGGCGGCTTACAATGCCCAGAACCTGGACGCTCACGTGGCGTGTTTTGCACCGCGGGTGGAGATCGCCAATCTGGGCGAAGGCCCCAATCTGATCGGGATCGACGCCTACCGCGAACGCATGGGAGGGGTGTTCGCCCAATATCCGCAAAACCGGGTCGAATTGCTGGGCAGGCTCGCCTGTCGTGGCGTGGTATGCGATCATGAACGGGTGTTTCGGGGCGGTGACGTGGCCCCGTTCGAGGTGATCGCGATCTACACGATCCGCAACGGCTTGATCGCACGGGTCGATTTCGTCCGCTGAGGGGCGGTTCAGGCCTTCGGCTGGAAAACCGCTGGCAGTCGGCTGGCCCGCGTTGCAAGGTCGGCCATGATCACTTCGCGCGCCTCCGGCGTCATCCTGCCCCAGCCTGCGATTTCCGGCAGCGTGCGATAGCACCCCAGACAGATGCCTGATTGAGGCTCGACAGCGCATACCTTGATGCACGGACTGGCGATGGCGCTCGTCATGGGCAGGCTCAGAGGCCTGGCGTCGGCAACAGCGCCACGATGCCCAGGAGCGCACCAATCTCTGCTGCGATCGCCACTGCCCCCAATACATCGCCGGTCTGCCCGCCCAGATAGCGCTTTGCCAGCAGAGCGACGCCCGCAGCCGCAGCCGCTGCACCTGCAGCAGCGCCCGCCAATGTGAGGATGCCGCCAAACCCCGCGCCGAGAAACAGGGCAAGTGCCGCAGCGCCGCCTGCAAACACCAGCGCAAAAGTAGCCTCAAACGGTGTTGGCTGGCCGGCCTCAGCCGCCATGCCTTCGCCATTTGCAGGTTTCACCGACGCCATCACTTGCACCAGCGCACCCCGTGACAGGACCCCTGCAGCGATCAGTGCCATGGCCGTCTGCCAGGGGAAGGCGATTTCGGCGATCAGGAATATCTTCAACAGGATCGCACTGAACAGGGCGGCAGCACCGAATGTGCCCAGCCTTGAATCGCGCATCACTTCCAGCTTGGCATCTGCCCCGCGCACGCCAAACCCGTCAAACAGGTCGGCAAAGCCGTCTTCGTGGAATGCACCCGTCACCAGCAATTGGGTGATCACGGCCAGTGTGGCGCCCACATGTACCGACCCACCTGTCAGCTCGAACCCGGCAAGATAGGCCAGCGCCGCGGCGACACCGCTGAGAATGCCCACCGATGGCGCAGCACGAAACGCCCGTGTGATCCGTTCACGCGGCAGGTCTTCTTTCCACGTCACAGGGATCCGGGTAAAGAAGATCAGGCAAATCCGGATGTCGTCGATCAGGCGCATGGCAGTGGGGCGCAGGTCCATTACAGGCTGTGTGCCACAAAATGTGACACGGTTGCACTGGCGATAGTCCCAAGGTGAACGGCGCTCAATCCCATCCTTGTGTGATACCTGTCGGTTCCACTGCTTGTCCGTTTGGTGTTGCAGTGATGCCACACCGATGTGGCCAATCCGTCGCAAGTCCCTGCTGCCGCCGGGTGCTTTGCCGCGCGGTTGGCTGGCTGTAAGGCAGGCTGATGCATGACCATCAACCCCTGATCCCCGCCGCGCCGTTTGACGATATCCGCAAGCTTCTGGTCAGCCTGCCACCCGCCGACGACAACGCAGTTTCCATCGTGCGGGCACGCGAAGCCAGCCTGGTGAAGCCACCCCGTGCCCTCGGCCGTCTGGAAGACCTCACCGAATGGGTGGCCGCCTGGAGCGGGCGTGCTCCTCCGGTGATCGCCCGGCCTCTGGTGGCGGTTTTTGCCGGTGATCATGGTGTGGCCATACGCGGAGTGTCGGCCTATCCCGCCGAAGTCACGCGCCAGATGATGGACACAATGGCGGCGGGTGGTGCGGCCATTTCGGTGCTGGCCCAGCAGGCCGGTGCTGGTCTGAAAGTCTATGATCTGGCCGTGGGCAAGCCCACGGGCGACATCGCCGAAATGGATGCGATGGACGAGAAAGCCTGCGTCGCCACCATGGCCTTTGGCATGGAGGTGGTGGCTGAAGGCACAGACCTTCTGGTGCTGGGTGAGGTCGGCATTGCCAATACGACAATCGCTGCGGCCATTGCCCACGGCCTGTTTGGGGGCGAGGCGCGCGACTGGACCGGCCCCGGCACCGGGGTCGATGGCGCCCGGTTCGACGCAAAGGTCGCGGCGGTGGCCGCCGCCGTGGCGCGACTGGATGACGGACGGGCCGATCCGCTGGATGTGCTGGCCCGCTTGGGCGGGCGCGAATTCGCCGCGATTGCCGGAGCGATCCTGGCAGCACGGTTGCAGCGCATTCCAGTCATTCTGGATGGCTATGCCGCCACCGTGGCCGGGGCAGTGCTGCATGCGCTGAACCCGCAGGCACTGGATCATTGCCAGATCGGCCATGTCAGCGCCGAGCCGGGGCAAGCGCGCCTTTTGGAGACAATCGGCAAACGGCCCCTGCTGTCGCTCGACATGCGGCTGGGTGAGGGTACCGGGGCTGCGCTGGCGATTCAACTGGTGAAGGCGGCTGTCGGGCTGCACAGCGGGATGGCGACTTTCGCCGAGGCCGGTGTGAGCGGGCCGCAGTGACGGGTCAGCGGCCTGGAGCTGCCGTGATTCAATGCTCAAGCCGCGAGGGCGTGTTCGAGGACGGTCAAGTTGTGCCCCAGAAGGCCGGGCAGATCGGGTGCCCCACCCGTCGGCCCTGACAGGCTGTCGGAATAGAGCGCACCGCCCATGGTGATCCCGGTCTCACGGGCCAGCTCCTGCAACGCGGCAGAGTCAGACTGTGTCTCGGGAAAGCAGGCGCGCGCGCCGCTGGCCTTCAGGGTATCGATCAGCGCCGCCATGCCGGCACCACCACGCTCGGCACTGTTCGACAGGCCACGGACCGCGACCGCTTCAATGCCCAATTCGCGTTCCAGATAGCCGAAGCTGTCGTGCGCCACCACGATCCGCGTGCCGGATCCGGCCAGCGCCGCTGCAAGGCGGCTCGCTTGCGTGACCTTTTCTGCGAGGGCTGCCAGCATGGCCTCGCGACCTGTTGCGATGTCATTTTTCAGAGCCGGAAGTCTCGCCTCAAGCTGGTCCGCGATAGACCGCACCCAGGTCACAGCCATCTGCGGGGCACACCAGACATGCGGGTCGAACCGGTCCCCGCGCAGGCTGATCAGCCCGTCGAGACCCTCAGCGGTCAAGACTGCGGTGTCTGTGCGTCCGGAGGCCTGAAGCATCTGCGACATCCAGCCATCGAACCCGAGTCCGACGCCTGCCACCAGCGCGGCATCGCGCACGGCCAGCACGGCTGATGGTGGCGGGTCGAAGTGGTGGGCGTCCGCGCCAGCAGGCACCAGCGCGGTGACCTGCGCTTTCGCACCGGTCAAAGTGTCGATCACGCTGCCAAGGATCGAGAAACTGGCCACGATCAGCGGGCCGGGTGTGGCTGGCGGCTGTGGTTGTGCACCGCATCCGGCTATCAGCCCTGATGCCAGTGTGCCGGTCAGTACCTTACGGCGCGACAGCAGCATGACGCGCCCCGATGATCGAGCGGGAATAAAGGCTGCCCACCGGGCCAAGCAGGGCCGATCCCAGGGCAAGAACGACCAGCGCGCACACAATGGCTGCGCCTGCTGGCAGGTCGGCCGTGAGTGAGAGGACGAGGCCGCAACCAACCCCGGTCACGCCCGCCAGCATCGCCGCCCCGATCATGCCGGGCACGCTGCGCGCCCAGAACCGGGCCGCAATCGCGGGCAGCACCAGCAAGCCGACAGCCATCAAGGCGCCCACCACGTGAAACGCGGCCACAGCCGTCAAGGCGAGTGCGGCATGGAACAGGCTGACCACGGCCAGCCGTCCGCCCGGTCCGGCAAACCCTGCGCCGGGATCAATCGTGTCCAGCAGCAATGGCCGGTAGATCAGGGCGATGGTGACGACGGAGAATGTAGCGGCACCGGCAGCCACGAGAAGGGCTGTCGCGTCCAATGACAAGGCAGCTCCAAACAGCAATTGCTCCAGATCCACAGGCACCGGCCCGGCCCGCGCGATCAACACCCCTGCGGCCAGTGCACCCAGATAGAACAGCGCGACCCCGGCATCTTCGGGCAGCCGCAACAGGCGCGAGCTGATGCCCGCAAGCGCGAACACCAGCGAGCCGGTCAGTGCCGCACCCAGTGTCACGGCCCAGGTGGTGCCGCCCGAGATGAGTGCTGCCGCCGCCGCACCGGGCACAATGGCATGGCCCACCGCATCGCCTGCCAGGCTCATCTTCCGCAGTGTGAGAAACACCCCGATCGGGGCCGCAGCTATTGCCACCGCCACACCGCCAGCCAAGGCACGCAGAAGAAAATCATAAGAAAACAGAGCGATGAGCGCTTCAATCAATCCCATGCCTGAAGCCGGAGAAACCGCTTGCAGCAGCGCCATCATGAGCCGTCCCCCGAGACGAGACGCAACCGGGATCCGGACTTGCCCTGATGGCTGGCCGGTTGGCCGTCCGTCCACCCGTCTTCACCGACCCATACGGGCTGTCCGTGGTCCAGATTGAGCTGGCGGGAAAAACGCGGGATCATCGCGCCGTGGTGCAGCGCAGCAACAACGCACCGGCCATCGGCACACCAGTCTGCGATCACACCCATCAGGGTTTCGCTGATGGTCGCATCAAGGGCGGCAAACGGTTCATCGAGCAGGATCAGCGACGGGTTCTGGACCATCACACGGGCAAAGGCGAGCCGCTGGAACTGGCCGCCCGAAATCTCGTGGATCATTGCGCGGCTCGCGTCAGCCAGTCCCAGCCGTTCCAGCGTCGCCGCGACCTGCCGGAGCCCGGCCTGATCAACAGGCCGGAAAGCCCCCAATCCGCCAAACAGGCCGCTGGCGCAATAATCTTCCACCCGCAAAGGCACATCACGATTGAGAGCCGCGCTTTGCGGCAGGTAGCCGATGTCGGCTGGACCGATCCGCTCGAGCACGATTCGACCCGTTGCAGGCCGTACCCGCCCGGCAATCGCGCGCAACAGGGTTGATTTGCCGGAGCCATTGCAGCCCGTCAGTGCGATGGCCTGTCCTGCCTCCAGCGTGCCCGAAACTCCGGTCAGCACGGTCCGGCGGCCATAGGCCAGCGTGACCTGGTCGATCTGAACCCGCATCAGCGCGATCCCAGCAAGGAAAGCAGCGTCAAAGTCCAGACCCCGGCCAGCACAATGGCGCCCAAGGCAAGTCTGGACGTGGCAGCGGCAGTGAACATGGACGGCTTCATCAATTGCGCGATATAGGACCGGGACACCAATGAAAAGGCCAAAGCTGATACATTGTATCAGGCGTGCCGACAGCGATGCAGCAGGACACCATTCGATGGACGGTTTCGAACATGCCAGTGCCAATGGACTGGCCTATCCCTGTGGCGAGCCTCCGGCCCCGGGGACGGTGAAACAGGTTGCAGACGGTGTGCTTTGGATCGGCATGCCTTTGCCTTTTGCGCTCAAGCGGATCAATCTGTGGCTGATTGCCGATACATTCGAAGGCCGCTCGGGATGGGCGGTGGTCGATACCGGGGTAGCGCTGGAAGAAAGCCGGGCCTACTGGCGGTCAATCTTCGATGCCGTGCTGGGGCAGGGGCAGACCATCACCCGGGTGTTCGTCACCCATATGCACCCGGACCATATCGGACTGGCGGGCTGGATCTGTCGCAAGTTCGACGCGCCCTTGTGGATGAGCCGGCTGGAATACATCACATGCCGGATGCTGGTGGCCGACACCGGTCGAGAGGCGCCGCAGGACGGTGTGAATTTCTATCGCGCCTGTGGCTGGGATGAGGATGCGCTGGACACGTATCGCATCCGGTTTGGCGGGTTTGGCAAGGCCGTATCGCGCCTGCCTGATGCCTACCATCGTGTCAGTGATGACGATCTCATCACCATTGGCGACAGCCAGTGGCGCGCGGTCCACGGGTCGGGCCATTGCCCGGACCATATGTGCCTGTGGAACGATGAGCGGAAATTGCTGATCTCTGGCGATCAGGTCCTGCCGCGCATATCCTCGAATGTCTCGGTGTTTCCGACCGAGCCGGACGGTGACCCTATGGCTGATTGGATCGCCTCCTGTCACAACCTGCGCGCCCGTCTGCCCGATGATCTCCTGGTGCTGCCTGCCCACAACGAGCCGTTCACCGGCCTGCATCACCGGCTGACCAGCCTGATCGACAATCATGAAACCGCTTTGACCCGACTGGCCGACCATCTGGCCGAGGCGCCACGCCGGGTGGTTGATTGCTTTTCCCCGCTGTTCAAGCGACCGATTGGCGGTGAGGTGCTGGGCATGGCGACGGGCGAGGCTTTGGCCCATCTGAACTGCCTGATCGGGCGCGGGCTGGCAGCACGGCACCAAGACCAAGCCGGGATCTGGTGGTTTTCCGCGCCAGACGCCCAGTGTCGGCCCGGCCGGGCTGATTGAGCCATTGACTGCATTCTATATTTCGGCAATTGTAGAAATATGGAAGAACATTCTGCGATCCGTGCCCTGTCTGCCCTGGCTCATACCACACGTCTGCGCGTGTTCCGCCTGCTGGTGCAGGCTGGCGACGGCGGGCTTGCAGCCGGTGAGATTGCCAGCACAGTCCAGGTGCCGCCTG
>JALOSP010000137.1 GCA_025458365.1 Hyphomonadaceae bacterium | reverse complement strand
GCAGCGCCTGCCCCTGTTTCAAGAGGCGCGCCGGCAGGCCGGATGAGCGGTGCGGATCAGGCCGAGGCCAGAACCGTACCGGTGTCGACGCGCACGCCCGGACCCATGGTCGAGGACAGCGCAACCTTCTTCAGATAGGTACCCTTGGCACCGGTGGGCTTGGCCTTCATCAGGGCGTCCACCAGGGCGCGGGCATTCTCGGCCAGGGCTTCGGGGGCGAAGCTGGCCTTGCCGATGCCGGCGTGCACGATCCCGGCCTTCTCGACCCGGAACTCGACGGCGCCGCCCTTGGAATCGGTCACGGCCTTCTTGACGTCCATGGTGACGGTGCCGACCTTCGGGTTCGGCATCAGGCCGCGCGGGCCCAGCACCTTACCGAGGCGGCCCACCAGGGCCATCATGTCCGGCGTGGCGATCACGCGGTCATAGTCGAGCTTGCCGGCCTGCATGCTTTCCATCAGGTCCTCGGCGCCCACCACGTCGGCACCGGCCGCCAGAGCTTCTTCAGCCTTGGCGCCGCGGGCGAACACGGCCACGCGTACGGTACGACCAGTGCCGTTCGGCAGGTTGCACACGCCGCGCACCATCTGGTCGGCATACTTGGGATCGACGCCGAGGTTCACGGCAATATCGATACCTTCATCGAACTTGGCCTTGGCGTTCGCCTTCACCAGCGAAACAGCCTCATCCAGCCCGTACATCTTGTCGGCGTCGAGGTCGCGGGCGTTGAGGTCCTTCATCTTCTTCTCGGCGATCTCGCGGCACTGGGCCATCGTGACCTTGCCCAGCTTGTCGCGGGCGGGCTTGGTGGCACCCTTGGAGATGCCAGCCGCCTTGCGCAGCCAGTAGGACGCCGGGGGCGTCTTGATTTCGAAGGTGAAGCTCTTGTCCTGGTAGTAGGTGATGACGGTCGGGCACGGGGTGCCGCCTTCCATCTCCTGGGTCTTCGCGTTGAAGCCCTTGCAGAATTCCATGATGTTCAGACCGCGCTGACCCAGCGCCGGCCCGATCGGCGGGGCGGGCTTTGCCGCGCCAGCCGGAATCTCGAGCTTGATCTGCCCGAGGACCTTCTTAGCCATGATCCACTCCTGGGATGGCGCTCCTGCTCAGGTGGCGCCGGAGAGCCCTTGGTGCCGGTGAAGGCGCCGCAGGCCGGTGGTGCCGTGGTATGCCGGACGGATGGTCTTCCCGCCCCGCTGCCACAACAAAAACCCCGCAGGACCTGACAGGCCCGGCGGGAGAGCGCGGCCTATAGAGCCGCCGCCGCTGCGAGTCACGCGCAAAATGCAGGTAAACGCGCGGTCCCGGCGCGCTCAGGGCCGGGAGACGACGGCGAGGGACTGGCCGATCGCGCTCGGGCTCTCGATCCGCTCGACCGTCAGGCCGTTTTCGTCTGCCCAGCGCCGGATCGTCTCAGGCGTGAAGGCAATATTGAGCGGATACATCAGCCGCGCGACAAACCCGCGCAGCCCCGGCCGACCGCGCAGGATCTTCGCATGGAAATCCACATTCGGATCGAGGAAGCTGAACACAATCCGCCCCCCTGGCCGCACCACCCGCGCCGCCTCGCGCAGATAGGCCTTGCACACCGGCTCTGGCAGGTGCGTGAACACCGAAAAGAAGCACGCCATGTCCGCCGAGCCATCCTGCAGTGGCAGGACAGGTTCGCTGACCAGATGGAAGCTCCAGTCCGGCCGGGCGCAGATGGTGCGGGCATAGTCGATGAACTCGGGCACCACATCGATGCCGGTATAGCGCAGGCTGGGCCGGTCCTTGAGCTGGACTGCCAGCCGCCCCGACCCGCACCCCACATCGACCAGATGGCTTTCAGCCGTGAGGCCGATCTGGTCCAGCGTGCCCGCCAGCATCTGCCCCATAGCCTCGAAGTTGCCGCCGATGGCCTGCCGCATGACATCCTCAGACGGCTGCCCGATCAGTTTGCGCCATAGAACCAGCCAGCGATAATCGCCACCAAACCCAAACATCCACCACCATCCCGTCACGTTGGAAGAACCGGCGTCCCGACCCACAACCGCTCATCCGTCGTCCCGCCCGACCGGTCAAGCCAAAGTGGTGCGCCGCCTTCACGGGCAGGCGCTGTCAATCCTGCGGTCAGGTCCGCGCGGCAGGCAAAATCGGAACAACCGCCCGAACCGCCGCCGTCCCCGCCCCCTTGAGCGCATACACCTGGCGCCGGCTGTCGGCTGACAGGCGGGTGATGCGGTTATTCCAGGCAAACACCAGCTGCCCGGATCGGGGCCGGGCGATGCCAACAAGAAACGCTCCTGAGTTCGCGTTCCTTGTTGGCATCGCGCACCAGCATGCGCCGTCACACACAGCAGTTGATGGCGGCGGACTTCACCGGGCGTCCTGACGCTAGATTCGCCACAAGATCGGGCGCAGGGTCGGCGACATAGCGGGACGCGCTCCGCTGGCTGCCAATCGCGCGTACAATTGTCCAAGGCAAACACGCACAGTAGGGAGAGTCTGGGACCTTGTGGAGGGTTTTGGATTGCCAGCTTTACCTCATTTCGGCAGCAACATGTTCTTCGTGAAAAAGCCTTTCAAAGCTACGATTGCCATGTTGGGAGCTGCACTGCCCGGCCTGGCTCAAGCACTTCCACCTCCACCCCCGCCACCGCCAGTGCGAGACTGGCCAGGTTCGACGCAGGGCATTGCCAACAATGAGCTCTATGCGATCCATGCAAGGGCAGCCCGTCTCAGCTATGAGGCTGGGGTGGCCCATGCCTGGACCCGTCTGCCAGTAACGTCCCTGCCCGGTGCGCCAGCCTTTCGGCCAGCATTCGCACCGCATGCCGTGCTGTCACATGCAGGCGCCTATGGCGATAAGTTCGCCGAATACCGTTTCACGCACGGTTGCGAGACCAGCGAACCCTACCAGCTCCCCAGCTCGCGCGTTTGCTCCCGCCAGTTGATCGTCGTCTACAATCAGAGTGTTGATCTCTTTCATCATGTCGACCGTCGGATTGAAGAGACTTTTGACGCGGATGCGACGGCAACCGCTGTGATCGAAGCCAGGCGCCGGGAACAGCTCGCGGGGCTCCCCATGCCAGATATTCCAGCAGCGAGGGCATTTCATGCATGGGTCCTGAACGAGCTGTCCAGCGCAACCGTTTTTGACGAGCGAACCTGCGAAGCGCTTGAGGCCCCCTTCCCGCACCAGCGCAGAGCCTCATTCTCGTTCGACAGAGGAGGGCCCGAGCGCGGCCCCAGCACGCCGCCTGTCGCGCCAGCACCCTTGAGCGTCGCCGGAGACCGATCGAGCTGGGAGCTGCGTGTGCAGGGATCCACGCAGGGTGTTCAAGGCATGCTCGTCCTGTCCGCGCCGATTGAACCCGTATCTGGCCCTATACGCGATGCATGGCTGATCGCCCGAGCCGTGACACAGACCTGCGAGCCTGTTGCCAGCGTTGGCCGCCCCTGGCAGCGTCCAGATTGGGTGGTTCGAGTGCCGATACCGGCAAACCGGAGGTAACGCGTCAGTCGTCGTGAAGAACAAGCCGCCCAGCCAACGTGCACGGGCAGGCCCGTGCGCCCTACGACAGCTTTTCGACGTGGCCGAATTCGAGGTCCACGGGGGTGGCGCGGCCGAAGACCGAGACGGCGACCTTGAGGCGGCCCTTGGCTTCGTCGACTTCTTCCACCACGCCTTCGAACGACTGGAACGGGCCGTCGGTGACGCGCACCTTCTCGCCGATGTCGTAGGTGATCTGGACGCGGGGCCGTTCGGCGGCGTCTTCTTGGTGGCCAAGGATAGTCTTGACTTCGCGCTCGCTCACCGGGGTCGGCTTGCGGCCGCCTTCGGCGCCGAGGAAGCCGGTGACCTTCGGGGTCTCGCGGATCAGGTGGTAGGTGCTGTCATCCAGCTCCATCTTCACCAGCACATAGCCGGGGAAGAAGCGCCGCTCGGCCACGCGCTTGCGGCCGCGCACCACTTCGGTGATCTGCTCGGAGGGCACGAGCACCTGCTCGATCTTGTCCGCCAGACCCTTTTGGGCTGCGGTTTCCTTGATCTGCTCGGCCACCTTCTTCTCGAAGTTCGAGTAGGCGTGCACGATGTACCACTTAGCGCTCATCTCGCGCCCGCTCCCGTCTAGAACAGGCCCAGCACTTCGCCGATGACGAAGCGCAGGACCAGATCAACTGCCATGAAGAACAGCGAGGCGATCACCACCATGATGAAGACGAACACCGTGGAGACCATGGTCTCCTGACGGGTGGCCCAGGTGACCTTGCGGGCTTCGGCGCGCACTTCGCGCGCGAACTGCAGAAGTCCGGTCTTGGGGCCCGAAGGCTTGGTGCTGGCCGTATCGCTCATCGTCGTTCCGTCTTCCGCCCATGGGTCTGACCGCCGGCGGCACCCGGGTATCGGGTACCGGCGCGGCGGGCAGGCGAGCCACAGGTGGGATGCTTGCCTTTGCCGTTCAACCAGCCGGACTGCCCGATGGCAGCAGCTGGTCCCGTCTGGCGGCTCCCCGAGAGGAACCGCGTGCCTTGTCGAGCCTGGTGCGCCTGGCAGGGGCAGAGGGACTCGAACCCCCGACCCTCGGTTTTGGAGACCGATGCTCTACCAGCTGAGCTATACCCCTA
This sequence comes from Hyphomonadaceae bacterium, assembly GCA_025458365.1. GTDB lineage: Bacteria > Pseudomonadota > Alphaproteobacteria > Caulobacterales > Aquidulcibacteraceae > JALOSP01. The sequence continues at coordinate 509 of JALOSP010000137.1, read as the reverse complement.
AAGCGCACCGGCCCGCCGCCTGCGAGACGGTGGGCACGGGCGAAGGGCTATGGCGCAGGCGGCCCGCCAAGGCAAGGGGCGCTGTCGGCAGCTGGTGCCACCGGGTGCAGCAACCGCCTCACTCAGGCGTCCGACCTCAGGCTTCCGACTGGCGCCGCAGATCCGCCAGCACCGCGAAGAAAGTCGGAAAGGTCTTGGCCGTACAGCCTGGGTCCTCGATCACCACACCGGGTCCAGCCAGCCCTGTCACCGCCAGCGACATCGCCATGCGGTGATCGTCATAGGTCTGGACCTGCGCCCGCATTGGCGTGGATGGCCGGATCAGCAGCCCGTCGCGCCGCTCCTCCAGCTCGACGCCCATGCGCGCCAGCTCGGTGGCCATGGCCCGCACCCGGTCAGTCTCCTTCCAGCGCATGTGCTCCACGCCCGTGATCAGCACATCGCTGCTGGCATAGGGCGCGATGGCGGCCAGGGTCGGTGCGGTGTCGGAGATGGCATTCATATCAAGG